>JANOZG010000580.1:0-17032 GCA_031429275.1 Planctomycetota bacterium | reverse complement strand
ATCCATTACGCGGCGGATTTTGGCAGAATGCTCTACAAAGATTGAAAATCGCTCTACGACAGACAGTTCGTTTTTGTCTTCGCGAATTCGATATGTATGCGAGCCGCCTGCTGTCTGGGCAGTCGCTTTTGGAGCGGGCAACAGAATGAGGCTTGTTGCGGCCAGTGTGAAACTGGCAATCAATCGAAGCAATGGCATCCTTGCACTCCCAAATTGCTGAAGTTGCGACGCCCGCTGCAACGCGGGTCGCCGCATCCCCAACTCATAACGCGCTCCGCGCGATCGCTTTGAAATTCTGTGAAACATAGTGCGTCCGCACACGTTTCAGCAGGATTTCTTCAGAATCAGACCCAATGTCCGATTCCGACTAGTTCGTTTTTGTTTTCAACAGGTTCCACATATTCCAACCTCCGGAAGCCGGAGCTTCAGGAGTCATTGGCAATTCAATAGTTTCCAATCGGACTTTGTCACCTTCGTAGATTTCCATTGTCCAGAGATTTGCACTGTCGATTTTGTGAGCTTTCACAGGAGCTGATGCCGCGGGACCGTTGATCGGTGTTCGAGCCAATTCCTGTTCGAGCGATTCATCCATTGTTATCTGCTGTGGTAGTTCATCCAGGTCTTCGCCGTCTTCAATGCCTTCGATCTCTTCGATGTCTTCACTGAAACTGCCGTCGCGATTTTCCATGACCGATCGATTGCGATGACCTGAACCAGAAAACGAGCTCTTGAGAAACTCCGATGAGATTTCCGGCTTTCCTGACTGAGTGACATCACTGTTAGGTCGCAGCAACGTAGAAAGTCTGCCCAATCCTGTCGCCAGATTTACAATTTTCCCCTGGTCTGGTTCCACAAGCAATGAGATATTCTTAGCGAGTCCATCTCCTTCTTTATCGATACCGTAGATTCTCGCGTCCACAGCGAAGACCTCTACAAACTCCATGACTGTAATCATTTTCTTAATGTTTTGCCCAGAACTGTTGTCATCGTAAGCCAACAGAAGATCGACGCGGTTCCCCGGTCGCATCATTCCGCTGTGCGTAGTCGTGGCATCCACTGGAATTGTCACGACAGCCATCCCCGGTGGGATACTGGCGACGGCTCCGATTTCGCCCTTTTCCGTCAGCTTGTTTTTCAGAATCCAGTCTCCCGGCATCACGGGAACCTTCAGAGATCGTTCCGCGATTTCTTCGAGAGATGTCACAGCGCCTTCCGGAGCTGTTGAAATTCCAACCTCAACAAATTTCGTATTCAGCTCATCCAGACGCGTTCCCACCTGGATGTCAGCAACCGCACTCAGAACCTGAATGGTCTCTTCTTTGTCCGCAGGTTTCTGACTGATGGCTTTCTTGACGCCCAACATGGCTACAAGTCCGCACCCCGCAGCAACTACAAGTAGAATCAATGATTGATTTTTCATGTCTGTGGATATCTCCTGTTCTGGTTCACTATCCCTCTGGAACCGCATTCGGCAGGACTGGCTTCTTGACAAGCATGACCGGCAGTTTGTGCAGAAACAGATTAAATAGTGCAGTCAATACATACCCACCAGCATCTTCATCGGCAGGGCAGAAATGCTCGCTTCATCTAATGCTGGTCGGATCGCCAATCTTGCTGATCTCCACCGGACAATCGGAAGGACCAGTACTCTCGAAATTCAATCCGACGCTGGTCGGAAGCGGTACCAGCGAATCGATAACGCAACGATCGCTGATCCATACAAAACATAAAAGCAGGGATCGGCATAATCTGCCGCGCCCTGCGAGTATTTCTTACATCATGCCTTGATACATGAAGTAGCCGATTGTGCCGATGCAGATTGGAATTCCGTAAGGCAACAACATCATTCGTGGCTTACGTTCCGTCGCGATGCGATTCAGTTCGTACGGGTTCTTGACAACCATCCATTCGCTGAGAATCAGAAGGAAGTTTTCGTAGTGATGCTTCATCGTGCCTTTTCGCAGAACCATCAGGACTGCCATCACGGCGCCAACGACGGTCGATACACAGAATGCGGCGAAGGTCACTTCCCATCCCAGCCATGCCCCTATTCCGGCCATCAACTTCACGTCGCCTGCACCCATTCCGCCAACCGCATAGAGTGGCATCAGAGTCAGCAGTCCGACGCACATTCCGAGAAGTCCGGCACCCATGCCGGCAAGTCCGCCGACGCAGGTTGAATACACCAATCCAGACAGGATCATCGGAAACGTGATCCAGTTTGGAACTTTCAATTCCTTGCCGTCAATCCATGCGGCGAGAATCAAAATGGCCGAGACGGTTTTGACATGCCAGTTGGCAAGTAGTAGTTCGGTAAAATCCATGGGGGAGACTCCCTTTTTCTAAGGTGGTTGCAGTGTTATGAGTTGGTTTTGCGGTGGGGCATCCGCAGCAAGTCAGCATTTATTTGAAATCAGCGGCCAGTAGGAGCAAACAGATTGCTAACCATAAAGGCAAATGCCAGAGCCAGCACAGCGGTCCCCTGAATCAGATCTGCTGGAGACAGTTCTATCCAGTACGGCAACATGTTTTGACTCCTGATTGTTTGTTATTTGTGGAAAGTTGCGGACGCCAGAACACTGGCGTCCTGCGGATTCAAAACGATGGTTATGTCAGGTAGCTTGATACTGTGTTGAACTTGGCGTTCGCGTTGCTGCCAACTGCAGATACAGCGGCCAGGCACACGACAATAATCAGAGCCAGCATAACCGCGTATTCAACTGCGGTTGGGCCGTCCTCTGACACGACGAACTTCTTAATGCTGTTGATGAATGTTTTCATTTCGGAACTCCGGTGAGATTGACCTGGTATTGTTGAGATTTTCCGATCACCTTTACCTTTATGGAGGTTTACCGATGAGGCGGACGAATATGGACGAGTGGGCTTTGAGCTGAAAAGAGGATGCGAAGTTCGTTCGCATCCTCTTTTGTGAAACAATACTTTGCAGTTGACCGCAAACTGTCGTCTTGCACCTGCCGAGCAATTTGGCCCGAACAGATTATGTCAAGTAGCTTGATACTTTGTTGAACTTGGCGTTCGCGTTGCTCCCTACTGCAGAAACCGCTGCCAGGCACACTACGATGATCAGAGCCAGCATGACCGCGTATTCAACTGCGGTTGGGCCGTCTTCTGACACGATGAATTTCTTAACGCTGCTTACGAACTTGCTCATTTGAAAATCCTTCACGATGTGCCCGTATCCGGGCGGGTGACGTCACGGTGGTTTCAAACCACCACAGAAAATGACTCTGCGACGCAGAGTTAACTCTTACTAAGTCCGATCCGCCAAAACTCGTGGCGTCTCAGTTCAGTCTGCGTTTCTCGCTCGCTGACAAGAAGAACTTAGGTCAGGAAATCCCGACGTCAAAAAGTAATTTCGATTTTTTCGGAACGATGTGAAAACACTACGTAAACTTCTGCAGTGCTGTGAAAACGCCTCTGTTACGGCACCAGTAGAATCGTCGCAAATGGTGCATTCGTGATGATGCGAATTGCTGTGCATTGATCACGGAACGGTTGCGTTGAAAGCAACGGAATCTGAACGGCTTCAGACAGCGGGACGAAATTGATGTCTGTGTTTCAGCGGCCGCTTTGAATCTGGCCAAGCAGCTGTCGCTCAAGCAGCGGGTCGCGACCAATCGACAACCAGCGTGATGGGCCGGACTGGCCGACGACCTGATCCAGGTCGCGAGTGAGTGGTTGTGATTCCGGGAAAGTGGCACCGCCTTCATAGGTCGCGGCGAGTCCGGGGAGATCTTCGATTTCTTTATCAACCCGAACGTTGACTGTCATTATTCCGGAACCGTCGGATTGCATGTTAACAATGACGCGTCGACGAATTGACTGCAGCGTACTCTCCATGCGGTTTTCGAGTCCCACGGAATCGTGATGCCATGGTTCAAGCACGTTAGAACCGCCGCGATAGCTGGTCTCAATAACTCCTTCCAGCTTGCTTTCGCGGGCCACTTGAAAATGATTGCGGTGGAGCACAACGACTGCATGTTCCCATATCGCATCGCGGTAGTCAGATGACATTTGAAACGCACTGCCTGCCCCGATTGTCTTCGGAGGAGACGAAAGGCAGCCGCAAGTCATTGCGCAGCACATGATCGGGCAGAACACCAGCGACAGTGCCGGTGTCGTCCATCCATGGAGATAATGCGGCGTATGTTTCAAACCCTGCGCGTCCTTGCTGGGGCGAAGTTTCGTTGCGGCGTATTGTGTCCGCGAATGGCGAGATGACTCAAGGTCACTTTCAAAATGGCCGAACATAGGACGCTGAACCGGCAATTCAGGCCGAAGTTTAGAGTCTTCAATACTCATCCCGCGTTTGCATGAACAAGGCTTTTTTCTCTCCGGGAAGTGTGAAATCGAAGCCGCATGCCTGGAAAAAACCTTCGGAAGACGTGATTGCCATGACCTCCAGCACGTTTCGGTGCACAGCCAGTTCGACGCATCGCTGGACAAGGCTCTTGCCAATGCCCTTTCCCTGATGGTCCTCGTGCACGGCCAGACTGCGAATTTCTGCCAACTTGGCCGAATAGATTTCCAGCGCCGCGAATCCCACAATGGCGCCCTCAAGTTCCGCGACAAATCCAAATGGAATCAAATCGCACAGTTCATCGAATGTACGTGGCAGCAGGCGGTTTGCCGTGACGAAATGATCGACAAGATCTTCCAGCTGAGGGATATCATCTCGGCTGGCTTCACGAATGATGTATTTGGGTTCACCAGATTTTGCTTTGCGGGATTTGGGCATTGAAGTGCACTTCGGAGAATGGATTCTTACGGAATTGTCTTATTCGAAATGATATGCGCACGGTGCGTGAATCTTGCGGGAAGCGAACAACGTGAGCGGCTAATGTCAACGAGCCGGGAGGCTCCTTTGGGTCAAGGGCTGTCAGCCATTGTGAGGATCAGTCGCAATCGGTTCAATGCCGTTCGAGCCGCACGTTGTCTGAAAATCGCAAGGTTGCCGGACATGCTGACATCGAAACTCACAAAGTCGTCTGCAGTTCGCACGCCCACGTGGCCGCGGCGAATTACAACTCCGGATTCAAGGGGATCGTCGTGAAAAGGTGAAGAGATTAGCACGAAGTCAACGTTGCCGTTAAGTCGAATTTTTTCACTGACATCGGCTGCCATGTTCAGCCAGTCATTTTGCATCTCATCGTCCTGTTGTGTTCGATCCGATCTATTCGCATTGAACGATTTGCTATTCCATGCTCCGGGAATCACAGTTGCAGATTTTACGACTTTGGCGACGTCTGGATTTTCAGACATCCACATTGCAATCTGTCCTCCCGTTGTGGCACCTTCCATCAGAGCCACCGTCTTGTTGTTTTTTGCCAGCAATTCTGCAACGACGTCGTGCAATTCCGTATCGCTCTCTGCGTAGACGGCATCGCCCATTCGATCGCGAATCAGTTGGCATGTTTCGTGGCAGAGTTGGTCGGCTTCATCAGCAGATTTTGATCTCGCCGTGATCCAAAGAGAAATGACAGCTTCACTGGCCGTGATACCGACTTCCGGATTTCTGCCACGCGCGGTCAAATCGCCCAGCATGCGTTCAGCGTCTGATTCACCAAATCCAAAGGTGCGAATTACGGCACGCCGCATGACCATTCCGCTGTCGATGAGAGCCGGGCGAATCTGCTGCAAAAACATGGGACGCATTTCAGCTGGCACGCCCGGCATCACGGCGATCAGGCATTCTGACGCAGAATCCGCTTGAGCGGCGGCGTTGAATGCTTTTCCATTTGCTGTGACTCGCATCAGGATTCCCGGAGCTGTACCGCAGAAATTTGGAAGCACGCCGGAATGCTGCGGACGGTCTGCCTGTCGTTCATTCCGTTCTGGCATCTGCCGACCGCGAGCGAGAAACAGGGCCTGAATATGTTTCAATGACTCTGGATCCCGAATCAGCGGCTGATGAAATGCAACAGCCAGTGCATCACGCGTAATATCATCCAGTGTCGGACCAAGTCCACCAGTGATCAGGACGACCTGAGCCCGCGAGGCGGCAGCCCGAAATTCCGCAACGATCGCGTCCATGCCATCGGCCAGTGTCGTGTGTCGAGCCACGGTCCAACCGAGTGATTCCAGTTCGCGACTTAGCCACTGACTATTTGTGTCCAGTTTCGAGCCACAGGTAAGCTCAGAACCAATCGCTATGATTTCCGCAAACATAAAGCCCCGACAGTGCAGTCCAGTTGGTTTACGTGTTCAACATCTGTGCGAAGAATAATCTCGCGCTGCGTCTGGAAGAAGCGCCAGCACGATCTTGTCTGCCGAATAGCCGACCACCAGAATTGAAAATGGCTCGATCAGGATTCGAACCTGAAACGTCTCGTTCGAAGCGAGAAATGATATCCGTTTCACTATCGAGCCGAAAAATTGACTGATGATGCCTGACTTTATATTTGCGGGGACAGGATTCGAACCTGTGGACTCGTGGGTCAAAGCCACGCATTTCTACCAGCAGAAACTACCCCGCAGAAGGAGCGACGCGTGTGGGATTCGAACCCAACCTGGCCAGTGTGAAAGACTGGCGACCTCACCAGAAGTCGAACGCGCCGTGAGGAAGACAGCTGAATTGCATTCAGCCCAACAAGGGCTGAGAGCCCTTGACCCAAAGGAGCCTCCCGGCTCGTTGACATTAGCCGCTCACGTTGTTCGCTTCCTGAAAGATGCACGCACCATGCGCGCATGTTTCGGAGTAAGACTCTAAAAACAAAAAAAGCCCGGTGTCGCTGCGACACCGGGCTTTCGGCAGGAGTGACCGAAAACGACCGAACATCACAAACGCAAAGCAAGTTCGCGTTGTTGGCGAACAGGCTGTTCTGCTGCTACGCGTTGCTCTTGCCGCTCATTGTTGAAGTTCGGTCGTTGTGTCAACATTTGGGGTGATTTCTGAGAACTGTTTGAAGTGTTGAAATTGGCGTTCAGTGAATTGGACGCTAAATCGAGAGAATGGTTCGCCCAAAGTTTGTAGAATCCGAAAAATTCGCTGAGATGGAAGCCCAGCCATTCCATCACAGTCAGAGGTTTTGGCGGGACTGAAGTCCCCTCCTGTGAATCACCCTCAAATCCAGATGTTGCATTGAAAGCTGTGGCTATGCTGAGTCCATCGAATCTCTCCGCAAAGCAATTTGCGGAACTCAAATACACACTCCCGGAGGCCGGGCGTTGGCATGAACTCCACGATGGTCAAACGGTGCTATTGTCGGCTCCGGACGAGGTGCACGGAACGGTGATTCTGAATATCACCCGTGCTCTGGCGGAATGGTTTCAAATGCAGCCGCCTCAGACACGAGGCTATGCGTGTCATGATCTGGGCCTACATGTCCATTCTGATCCAGATACTGTCTATGTGCCGTCAGTGAGTATTTTCCGAAAGGGAAAACTGTTTGGCCAGTTTGACAATGTCATTGCGACGGAAGTCCCAACGATCGTGATCGATGTTGCTTCGTCAAATGATCGCCGCCGGGACATGCGACTACGAACATCGGCCTACATGCATCATGGTGTCGAGTGTGTCTGGGTGCCGGATCCGTTTAAGAAAGAAATCCAGGTGATACGGAATTCCAAGCATACACTGGCCCTGGGCAAATGGCAGACATTGGACGCAGACGATTTGCTGCCCGGTTTTACGATGTCGGTCGAAAGTTTGTTCCAGGAACCAAAATGGTGGGATGGCAAACTTCCCGAGACTGATTCGTAGAGCCTGTTATTCGACTTTCCAAAGTCGAGCAATATCTGCAAGTGCTCGACTCTGGAGAGTCGAGTTAGCTGCCGACAACGTCATTAAGAATCCAGTCCGTTCAGTGGTTCGACAGACTGTGGCTATCGTCATTACGATATGCCGCTTAATTCAAACTCATTTTCACGCATCAGACTACACATCGACAATCATGAAGATTCTTTCCGGCATTCAGCCCACAGGGCGATTTCACTGGGGCAACTACTTCGGGGCGATTCGACAATACATCGCGCTGCAAGGCAATGAGCAATCGTTCTACTTTATTGCCGATCTGCATGCTTTGACAACCGTTCGTGAGCCGGACGTGCTACGGCAAAACGTGAAAGACGCGGCACTCGATTTACTGGCCCTGGGGCTTGATCCACAAAAGGCGACATTGTTTCGTCAATCAGACGTGCCCGAGACAACGGAACTCACATGGCTGCTGATGACGATCACGCAGATGCATTTGCTCGAAAAATGTGTTTCCTTCAAAGACAAGAAGGCGAAAGGAATCGCCGCAGACGCTGGTCTGTTTACATATCCTGTTCTGATGGCGGCTGATATCCTGATTTATGACAGCACCACTGTGCCGGTCGGTGCGGATCAGATTCAGCACGTTGAAGTCACGCGCGATCTGGCTCAGCGATTCAATACAGTGTACGGCGAAACTCTTCATTTGCCGGAAGCCTACGTACTGGACGATTCTGCCAAAGTTCCGGGGACTGACGGTGAAAAAATGTCCAAGAGCTACAACAACACCATCCCGATCTTCGAAACACCAAAGAAGCTTCGGAAAATCATCATGTCGATTAAGACTGATTCTACACCAATGGAATCGCCCAAAGATCCCGCCACTTGTTCTGTCTTCGAACTCTTCAGACTCTTCGGCACTCCGGCGGAGCAAGCGACATTAGCTGACCGTTATCGCGCGGGTGGCATGGGTTATGGTGAAGCGAAGGAAACGCTCTATCAATCGGCGATGTCGCATTTTGCGGGTGCGTTCGAACGCAGGATACAGCTTGAAGCAGCTCCGGATGTCGTTGAGGACATCCTTCGTGAAGGTGCTCATAAGGCTCGGGCAAAAGCCAAAGAAGTCGTGGAGCGTGTGCGTGCTGCGTGTGGATTACTGGCGAAGCCTGTGTGAAAAATCGGATGCTCTGAGTGTTGAGAACTTTGCCGGGTTTGGGCGAGTGCGCAAAACCTTCTTGCAGTCTGGACGATCTGCGGGCAGAATCCTTCATGAGCAACGCTTCTGCCGATTGTCTAATTCGCCGACGGGTTGTTTGCTATTTGGCGAGTCGTGTGACGACGGTGCGTTAGTTCGTTGCTTGCTTTAGCTCGCAGTTGGCCGAAAACGGTTTAAAGGATTCGTCAGATGACTGCAATTCGTCAGCGCATGCTGGTGATTGGAAAAACAGATTCCACTGTTCCGAAAATCAAGGAACTCACGGGCGAAAAAGTGGAAGTCATCTCCGCAGATGATGTGATTTTGCCAGACGCTTCGGCCGACTTTGTCGTCGTGGAAAGCTCTGAGCCGCAGCTTATGTCCGACCTGCAGGTCAGCGCCATGGGACTGCTCAGCGCATTGCCGGACGGAATTGTCTTGCTTGACGAAGATCTGAATATCCGCTGGCACAATACGACTTTTCGACAACTGCTGCGAACTGCGGATGTACTGGTCGGAAAGCCACTGCAGGATATCATTCGACCTGCTGACGGAACTGATCTCCGAAGAATCGCCGTGCCTGCAAGTCCGGGGGAAGCTGCTTCGCTGACCGTCCGCCGCGAAGACCGCAGTTCGTTGGGACTGAGGCTGACCAGAACGACGATTCATCTGGAAGGCCCCAACAAGCAGGCAATGATCCTGACTGTTCGAGACGTCAGCACTCAGGTTCTCGAAAAGCAAAAGCAGGATGCGATCTATCGTGCTGGTCTGGAGATGGGCAATCTCACGACGGAAGAAGTGACCGCGATGAGTCACGAAGAACGCATCATCCTGCTGAAAGATCAAATCCTGCAGTTCACTCAGGAGATTCTGGGTTACGACACATTTGAGATTCGTCTGAATGACATCGAGACACACGAATTGCATCCACTGCTTGAATATGGAATGGATCCTGAGGCGGCCGTTCGAAAACTGTACGCGCTCGAATCCGGCAATGGCGTGACAGGATTCGTGGCGTTCAGCAAACGCAGCTATTTGTGTTCGGACACTCAAAGTGATCCATTGTATCTGTGTGGTGCCAGAGATGCTCGAAGTTCTCTCACTGTGCCGTTAATGATCCGCGATTCGGTGTTGGGGACTTTCAATGTTGAAAGCCCCGGGACGCTGTCGTTCAATCAAAAAGACCTTGACTTTTTGACATTGTTCAGCCGTGTTGTGGCAAGTTCGCTGAATCAGCTTCAGCTTCTGGCTGCCGAAAAAGTCACCGCCGAGACTGAGAATTCCGACAGACTGCGGCGTGAAGTGGCGAAGCCGTCTGACGAAATCCTGAATGCCGCGACGTGGATTCTGGAACGTTACATCGGACATGATCCTGATGTGTGCGATCGCCTGCAGTTGATCACGGATCGAGTTCGAAAGATCACTGGTTATGTCGGCAGTGTGCCGGAAAAACCGGATGCGTCTGTTCCGTTCAGTAAGTCGCAGGTTCAACGTCCGCCGCGAAAAGCGTTAATTGGAAAGCGTGTGCTGGTCGTCGATCAGGACGTGGCCGCGCGCGACGATGCGCACAATCTGCTTGGTCAGATGGGTTGCGAAGTCGAAGCTGTGCAGAATGCAACAGAAGGTTGCGCCATGCTGCGAAACTATCACTACGACGTCGTGCTGACGGATATTCGTCTGTCAGATGCGAACGGCTATGAATGTTTCCGCCGGCTCCGTGAAATCAATAGTCATGTGCCAATCATTATGATGACGGGGTTCGGTTACGACGCGTCTCATTCCATCGTCAAAGCACGCCAGGAAGGTTTGAAAGCTGTGCTCTACAAACCATTTCGCCGGGCACAGATGCTGGACGAAGTTGAAAAAGCCGTGACAACGCCGTCCCCGGCGTAGGCAGATGAAACAAATTTTCCGAATCAAATCAGCTCAGTAATCACGCCGCATTGTGAACGCTGGGGCGAGATACCAGCCACGCTGAAACCATTGTCAGTATGACGGTGGCCAGTAAGGTCACTGCCACACACGACAGCATGGAAGGCAGTTCAGCGGTGATCGGAAGGGCCTGGTCGTACAGCAATCGCCGCAATCCGGCAACACCATATGTCAGCGGATTGATTCGAATCAGCCAGTATAACCAGCCTGAATCACCGCCGGGAAAAAATGCTCCTGACACCAGCCACATCGGCATCAGAAAGATGCTCATGACCGCGTGAAATCCCTGAGTCGAATTCATTGGCCAGGCGATAATAAATCCCAGTGCCGTGAGTTCAGCGGCGATCAGGACCAGAAAGCCTGCTGCCATCAGCATTCGTGTTATCGACCATGTGACTTCAATCGGTGAACCAAGTCCTACTGCGGAAATCAACGGGCCGATCAGCAGGAACAGACCGGCTTGCAGGATTGCCAGGATGGTTCCAGCCGCGAGCTTACTCAGCACAATCGACAGTCGAGAAATCGGAGCGACCATAATGCCCTGCAGGAATCCTTCGCGACGGTCTTCAATGATGGAGATTGTTGAAAAGATTGCAGTGAAAAGGACGATCAAGGCAGCAACGCCGGGCAGAAAATATTCCTGATAACTGACAGCATGGGACAAACCGTCAGCCCATGATGGTGCCTTGAAGGAACTCCTCAAGCCAGCACCAAACAGGATCCAGAATATGATCGGTTGCCCGACCGCACCAATGACACGAGTGCGTTGACGGAGAAAGCGGATCAGTTCCCTCTTCGTAAGAGCGACCACCGCAGGGAATTGAGCAGGCTCACGATTCATTTGTGTCTCCAGACTCTGAAAGTGAGCGACCTGTCATTTGCAGAAAAACATCTTCCAGAGACGGACGCGCCAGTTCCAGACTGACTATTTGATCTCCCAACGAATGCATGATCTGACGAATTTGTTCGGCTGGATTGCTTGCCCGCAGTGTGACGCGATCACCCTGCAAATCTGCATGGCCTCCCACCAGGGTCCGCAGCGAATCGATATGCTTCGCGGCATCACGCAATCGTACGGTCAAGCGTTCGCCATCCAGTTGACTTTGCAATTCGGCAGGAGTGCCCTCTGTAACGGTGCGTCCCCGATCCAACAGCAGTACACGATCGCAGAGTTCCGCTTCCGGCATCAGGTGCGTGGCGACGATGATCGTCGTTCCGTGGGACGTTTGTTGAGCAGTCAGAAGTTCCCAGAATTCCTGTCGGGCTCTTGGATCAAGTCCGCTTGTCGGTTCGTCGAGCAGCAGAACTTTGGGACCGTGCATCATGCCTTTGGCGAGTTCGACGCGTCGCTTAAGTCCACCAGAGAGTGTGCCGACAATGGCCTGCTTGCGATCAGCAATACCGAATTGTTCCAGCATTTGCGTGACGCGGTTCTTCAATTCTGAGCCCGACATTCCGTAAATGCTGCCGTGACATTTCAAGTTTTCCGTCACTGTGAGTCGTACATCAACGGCTGGCGATTGAAACGTGACGCCCAGTTGTCGACGAACGTCCGATTGCTGAGTGCGAACGTCAAAGCCACAGACGGTGAGTTGACCGGACTGCATTGGAATCAGCGTTGCCAGCAGCCGAAACAGTGTCGTTTTACCGGAACCGTTTGGCCCGAGCAGTCCAAACAACGAACCGGCAGCGACAGAAAACGTAACGTCATCAAGTGCGTTACGTTTTCCGTAGCTGTAGACGAGATTTTTGGCGGCAACCATGATTGATGTCATGCTGGTACGTTCGGTAACGTCTGACTTCAAGTCCAGCAAGGCTCCGCGACAAGTCGCGACTGTCTCAAAAATCGAAGTGGGACTTCGTTGGGCGACGCTAAGTTTTTGTCAGCCAAACGGGCTGGTGTCGTTTTTTCTGGTAAAATCAGTGCACGCACCTCACAAGAGCTGAGAGCTGATCGCGTAAAATCCAGATTGCCTTATTGGCAATAAATCTTCTGGAAGTTTGACTTTGTCGTATTACACGCCAACATATCGTCGATAGCTGAGTTAAATCGCAGTCTGGATACTCCAGAAGTTTCACAAGAGGCCGCTCTTTCGATGTTCGATGAGTATGAACAATTTCAGCGATTCCGATCTACCTGGAATGCCGTACGTATCGAGCGGGCAGTGGAGGTTGGACTCTTCACGTTTGGCGATTCTGATTTGCCGTATTATCTGGTGACGTCATCATCCGGCAAAGGAGATTCCGGCAAAGGTTCGTCTGGCGAAAAGGCGTTGGTGAAGGTTCGGCGCGGGAGTGTTTCTGTGTCTCGAGCACGAATCATTACGCCGGACACGATGCATCCGGAGTTGCGAAACTTCTTCGAGGACAATGCTGAGACTGGGCTGATCGAATTCTTAATGTCCCGCACCGCCGCGTTTTCGAATCTCAAACTGAGTAACGAATCCGGGCCGGATAAAATTGTGACGGATACAGTGGAAGAAGCCGTGAGTCGCCTGAATCAGCAGCTGGACGCGGAGGAAGAAGATCGCATCGCAATCCTCTCGGCACCCGCGGCTTTGGCTGGATTTGCGGTCTTTCGTTATGCATCCGAACGAATTCTGTCGAGCGCCCCCGGCAACATCCAGGAACTCCGCGAACGCGGCATGCTGCCGTAAGAAATTCGATGTGAATGGCCCGTCAAGCGTGCTGTCTTCACAGCGCACGTTTGCCAGTCAAGGGTCGATACTGCGACCACCGAGCAAGCGGACGTCAATTCGTTGGTGTGCCCGCAGACTTCAGCTTCTTCGCGACATGTACCACTGCGACGACGCATGCACCAACGATCACGCCAAGCACAGCCTGACTGGCCATTTCACTCACTGTAGCCACTACCGGCCCCACGCTGTCAATCTTTTGCAAATGCTCTTTCGTCGTCTCAATCAAGTGGTGTACGGGGGGAATTCCGTGAGCCAGAATCCCTCCGCCGACCAAAAACATGGCGGCTGTGCCCGCGATGGAAAGAAACTTCATCAGGAAAGGAGTACCGGCAACGATCGTCTTGCCAAGTCGGCCTTTCAACGGTGACTTCGATTCGCCCGTTGCGTCTATCGATGTTTTCGATAGATGCAGACCAATGTCATCCATTTTGACGATTACTGCGACCAGTCCATAAACGCCCACGGTCATCAGCACACTGGTCACACTCAGTACGCCTAACTGCGTTGCAAAGGTCGATGCTGCAACTGTTCCCAGGGTAATGACTATGATCTCAGCGGACAGGATAAAATCGGTACGAATCGCGCCTTTGACTTTCGATTTCTCAGCCGTAACCAAATCGATTGCGGGATCAGCGATGTTGGCGATATGTTGTTTGCGATGTTGATCATCATTCTTGGAATGCAGAAACGCATGAGCCAGCTTTTCGCAGCCTTCGAAACACAGAAACGTTCCTCCGGCAATCATCAATGGCTCAATCGACCAAGGCGCGACGGCACTCAACAGCAGCGCCGACGGCACCAGTATCAGTTTATTGACGAACGAGCCCTTCGCAACGGCCCAGACGACCGGCAGTTCGCGACTCGCTTGAATACCACTGACCTGCTCTGCATTCAGAGCCAGGTCATCACCCAGAATCCCGGCTGTCTTCTTGGTCGCCACTTTTGTCAACGTAGCCACGTCATCTAATATCGATGTGATGTCGTCGAGTAACAATAGCAGTCCGCTAGCCATAGTTTTTCCGGGTCTGAAATGTTTTTTCGTGCGTATGAGCTACGTACTGAGGATCTTTATACAACGAACGACATTGACATCATAATAACTGCATCTTGTGTTGCCGCAAATCGGCAACCGCTAGATGCAGCAGCGGCAGGATTTTTCTAGAGCTTGCAGTGGTTGTAAGGTAAATGAGGCGACGACTTTACGGATTAGAATCTTGCTGCGGTCAAGCGTGCAGCCCCACCGATTTTTGGCGATACGTGGCCGCGAAGAGTGATGCCAAAAACTCATTTTGAAAATTGCTAAAATCGATTTTCTCAAGCGCCTGTCTGGTCTTCCGGCACCATCTGGACTCCAACCAGTGTCTGCACGCAGTAGCTTCGCTTGACGCAAGATTTCAGATGGCTAAATTGCTGCTCAGTGGTGGTTTGTGGGGAGAAGTGGGAAGCCGTGTGGGCTTTTGCTGAAACCTACAAAACGTCGGGTTGCTGAGTCTTTTGAATGGCGCTCACGGGAACATACGAACGGACGGTGGATGACAAGCTGCGGCTCGCCATTCCTCGACAACTTCGGGATGGTTTTCGTGATGAAAGTTCGGAAGAGCTCTATTTGGCACCGGGTAACGAGGGTTGTCTTTCAGTTTTCTCGAAGGCTGGTTTTGAAGCCTTCGCGACAAAGATGGCAACGGTTTCCACGGGCCGAGTTCAGGTTAGAAATTTTCTCAGACTTTATTACTCGCAGGCGGAATGCGTGCAAGTGGATAAGCAATCGCGAATCCGGATTCCGGATCGATTGGTGAAGATGGCTGAGTTGAAACATAACGTGGTCTTAATTGGTGTTCATGATCACGTGGAAATTTGGGACAAGGAACGGTGGGATTCGTTTCTGTCTCAGAATGGGTCGCAATTTGATGCATTGACTTCGGAAGCTTTGGATCTGTCGCTGCCTCAGTGAAAGATTCGGTTCGAGATGCAAGGCTGAGGACTGCGATCAGCGGCTCAAGGAAGAGCCGTTTAAAAACTCGCGAGAATCGTGAGTTCGTTGGTGCCCGGCGGCAATAGGTCGCTGAACACTGTTTTGAGTCGGAAACTGCCGCACGCTTTACCGGGCTTAGCGGATTTCGACGATAACAGGGATCGTGAATCGTCCAAGGGACGGCCTGAATAAGGCCGCAGCCGTCTGTTTCCCGCGACCGGAATGGAAGTCGGTAGGAAGCAGGCGGCTGAGTTCCTTGGGGATGAGTTCCCTACAATGATTCCCGCTGCTGGTTGAGTCATGCTCCCGTGCTGCTATATAGTGGGACTGTTCTTGTCTGCACTCCACGACAACATTGCCCGGAAAGAGCCATCTCATGAACTTCTCCACCGTTCTTGCTGTTTTCGTTTCAATTTGCTTCAGCCTTTCCATTCCATCTTCGCTGCATGCCGATGAAACTCAACGAGATGGTTCGTGGACATATGATGCGGACCTTTTCAAGCCGTTCTGGCAGGGTGAAACTGTCGAAGGTGAATCCGTCCTGTTTATCCGAGACGCGGCAACCGGTGAAGCAAATGCTCAGTTACTGTTTCCAGCAGAGTCAATTGTCAACGTCTCTCGCGCCGTGGACTGGAAAACGCAACACGGGATAGTATTTGAAAACGGCCGAGACTATGTCTTTAAGCCGGGCTCGCGCGAGATTACGCTTCCGAAGGACTCGCGAATTCCCTCTTACACTGCGGATGCACTGCGACGATCTTCCGGATCGCAAAAGTACAAGCTGACTCATCGCGATGGCAATGGCGAGATTCTGTTCGGCGCGACGGATGAATATCATCAGATGCAGGTTTGCATCAACTATCGACACAAAGCTGAAACATGGCCATCGGGCCTACCAATTTTTGATGAGAAGGCCCTGCCACGGACCATTCAAAAACTGCGGAACAAAGAGACCGTATCAATTGTGTTGCTTGGTGACAGCATTTCTACGGGGTGCAATGCATCTGGCTGGGCGAATTCGGCTCCGCATCAACCGCCATATCAGGATCTCTTGCTGCAGCATTTGAAGAATACATATTCACCAGATATCACACTTACCAATCTGGCCGTCGGCGGCACTTCAACGCCTTGGGGTATTTCGCGAGTTCCGGATGTCGTGGCCGCAAAAGCCGATCTCGTGATTCTGGCATTCGGAATGAACGACTCGTCAGGTCGATCGGCTGAAGAATATAAGGCCAACACGGCGGAAATGTTCAAAGCGACTCGCGAGTCTTCGCCTGAGACGGAGTTTATTCTTGTCGCGACGATGCTGGGAAACAGTGACTGGGTGACATTGAAGCATGACTTGTTTCCACAATATCGCGACGCGCTAGCGGAGCTTGTGCAACCTGGCGTCGCGTTGGCCGACATGACATCCATCTGGGCGGAAATGCTGAAACGCAAGAAGGATTGCGACCTGACAGGAAACGGCGTCAATCATCCCAATGACTTTGGTCATCGTATCTATGCTCAAGTGCTGA
>JANOZG010000579.1:0-4357 GCA_031429275.1 Planctomycetota bacterium | reverse complement strand
AAATTCGACACAGCACGTGACTGCAGTTTGGTAGTGGTCGGAATAGGAATAGTCCCGAAATAAGTCCCGCCTATCCCAACCCGAAGCGTGAGCGAGGGATCGAGATGTTATGTAGAATCCCTCACTGACGTTTCGGGTTGGGATAGACGGGACTTATTTCGGGACTATTCCTATTCCGACCACTACCAAACTGCAGTCACGTGCTGTGTCGAATTTGTTGATCTTCACGAAAGAAGTCAGAACCTATGAAGATCGATTCTGTCGATTTCTATTACCTGTCCATGCCGGAAGTTCTGGACATTGGCGATGGCAGTCAGGATGCGTTGCTGGTTCGAATCGCGGCCGGGAAACATGTGGGGTGGGGCGAGTGTGAGGCGGCTCCGCTGGTATCGATCGCCAGTTTGATTTGTCCCATGTCCCACAGCGCCTGTAAGCCAGTGATAGCGTCGGTCTTGGGCCAGGACATCAATGACGTCGGGGACATCCGCAAAATCGGGAACATGGTGCGTGCCAACAGCCTCGACCTGCTGCAGGCCGACCATACGCTTTCGGGAATCGATATCGCGTTGTGGGATCTGTTAGGCCGACGATTGCATGAGCCTGTCTGGAGACTGCTCGGGTATAAGTCTCGCTTCGCCAAAACGCCATACGCGTCAGTCCTGTTTGGCAACACGGCCGAAGAAACGCTTGGCAAAGCCAGGTCCATTGCTGCACAAGGTTTTCGGGCAGCCAAATTTGGCTGGGGCCCTTTTGGTTTGTCGAGCGTCGAAGCCGATTGCGCTCAGTTTGCCGCAGCCCGAGAAGGACTGGGCAAAGATGGTATTCTGCTGAGTGATGCCGGCACCGTCTGGAACACAGATCTGGAGGCCGCTCGTGCGCGTCTGAAGATGCTGAAGGAAGTGCAAGCGACCTGGCTGGAAGAGCCATTTGTGTCGGGAGCCTTGTCAGAATATCACGCGCTGTCAGTGGAAGGTGGAACAGTAGGAATGGCGGGCGGAGAAGGTTGTCATAACATTCATATGGCCAAACACATGATAGACTACGCTGGATTGAAGTACGTGCAGATCGACGCAGGTCGAATTGGCGGCATTACAATTGCAAAAGACGTGGCCGACTACGCTGCTGCCAAAGGTGTGACTTATGTCAATCATACGTTCACGTCCAATCTGGCGTTGTCTGCTTCGCTGCAGCCTTTTGCCGGGCTGGAGTCGGACACCATTTGCGAGTTCCCCACAGAACTGAAACTTCTAGCGCGAGCGATGACAAAGAATCACATCGTCCCAGATGGAAATGGGTTGCTGCAGGTTCCTGATGCACCGGGCCTTGGCATCGAACCAGACCTCGACGGCATTGGGCCGTACCTTGTGGATGTTGACATTCGCGTGCGCGGCAAGCAAATCTACACGACACCTCCGCTGCGATAGTTCACTCACTTCCCGCAACAGCATTCGTTGTGCGGGGCGAGCGGCAGGGTGTCAGCCCTCCGAGAAACGGCCAAAAAAGATTGTTCATGCCATCCTGCCGCCCAGTGCTTATGACACGCCCATTAAGGCACCGCGTGCCTGTCGCCCTATTCTCTCGGCTGCAGCAACGTCTGGCCCCACGACTGTGAGATGTCCCAGTTTGCGGCCAAGGCGGATTTCCGATTTTCCATACATGTGGACATGGATGTCGGGATGAGTAAAGACCTTTTGCCATGCCTGCGAATTTGCATGAAGTAAATGGTCGCCGAGGAGGTTCAGCATCACTGCTGGTGTTTGCATCGCAACGTTACCGGTGCTCAATCCGCAGATTGCGCGTACTTGCTGTTCGAACTGACTACTGCGGCAAGCATTAATCGTCAGGTGGCCACTGTTGTGTGGTCTTGGTGCGATTTCGTTAACGAGTAACGCTCTGTCGTGAGTGGCAAAGAATTCCACGCAAAGCACGCCAATGACGTTGAAGTGCTCCAGAATCGCACGGGCAATCTGCTGGGCATCCAGCGTTTGCTGCTCCGAAATCAAAGGTGATGGGCTAATGGACACATCTAAAATATGATTCTCGTGGTGATTCAGTACGGGCGGAAAGAAGCTGCAGGTGCCGTCAACAAATCGTGATGCAACGATCGAAAGTTCGTGAGCAAACGGGACGACCTTCTCCAGAATTGCTTCTGACACTTTGAACGACTGCCAGATTTCAGCAAAACCACTTTGCGAGTTGATGCGTGCTTGCCCCTTGCCGTCGTAACCCAAGGTGACTGTCTTCAGAATGGCATCGCCCCCAAACTGTGCAACCCCTGATTGCAGTTCTGCTGCCGAGGTGATTTTTAAGAAGTCGGCGGTGGGAATTCCGATTCCACGCAGCGAAGTTTTTTCAAGCAATCGATGCTGTGAAGCACGCAGCAGTTCTGGTCCGGGAAACACGGGAACATGTTGCAGCAAAAAATCTACGGTGGCAACGGGAATATTTTCCTGTTCGTAGGTGACAACATCAACATGTTCGGCGAATTGCCGGAGTGCGTCATGGTCCGTGAAGGCCGACGGCCACGAACGGTCGCTGACTTGTCCGGCGGGTGAATTCTCCGGATCGCCAAAAATCTGCACGCAGTATCCGCACTGTCGTGCGGCGATTGCGAACATTCGCCCCAGTTGGCCTCCACCGAGCATTCCGATCGTCGATCCGGGAGGGACGACATGTTTTTTCAACGACATGAACGGAGTGACTCACGAACTTGGGCAAAAGTAGGACGGGACTCCCGTCCCGTCCTGATACGAACGACTCAGATCGGGACGGGGCTGGAGACCCGTCCTACAAGGCGAATTCCCTACAGCACAGCACGAATACGTTTCAGAAACTCCGCATTCGTCGGGAATTTCTCCATCGTCTTGGTGAGCTGCTCCATGGCTTCGACGGGACTCATACTCACAAGGCTGCGTCGCAACATTGTGATGCCTTCCAGCAAATTTGGATCGAGGATCTTTTCTTCGCGTCGTGTACCCGACTTCGAAATATCAATCGAAGGCCAGATGCGGCGGTCGGCAAGATCGCGGCTGAGCACCATTTCCATGTTACCCGTGCCCTTGAACTCCTGGAAAATTGCTTCATCCATGCGGCTGCCGGTATCGATCAATGCCGTTCCGCAGACTGTCAGCGAGCCACCTTCGTCGAATCGACGAGCCTGGCCGAACAACTTCTTTGGAATATCCAAAGCACGGATATCCAGACCACCTGTGGCAGTACGACCTGTGTTGCTCCATTTGTTGAACGCACGTGCCATACGTGTGATGCTGTCCAGCAGAATGAAGACATCTTTGCCTTCTTCTGCCAGTCGTTTGGCACGTTCAATGATCAATTGACTGATGCGAACGTGACTTTCCACATCACTGTCGAGTGAAGACGAGATGACCTCGCCCTTGACCATACGTCGCATTTCCGTCACTTCTTCCGGGCGCTCGTCGATCAGAAGGACCATCAGGTAGATTTCCGGATGGTTAATGCTGACGGAGTTCGCAATGTCCTGCAGAAGCATCGTCTTGCCGGTGCGTGGCGGAGCTACGAGCAATGCTCGTTGACCCTTGCCAATCGGACACAACAGATCCATCACCCGCATTGTTAAAGGTCGAGGACCGACTTCGAGCTTAATCTGTTCGAACGGATTGATAGCAGTCAATGTGTCGAAGAGCTTGATGTGGTTGTAGTCTTCGGGTGTGTAGCCATCGATCAATTCCACTTCCTGAAGTCGTGGTCCTTGATTCCGCGTCCCCATACCCACATCACCGCGAATCAGCACACCTTCGCGAAGCTTGTATTTTTCGACAAGCGAACTGGAAACGAACGGATTCGAATCCTCAGCAACGTAGTTTTTCTTCGGGTCACGCATAAAGCCGTAACCGCGGCTGTGCAGCTCCAGCACGCCTTCAAACGTTCCTTCAACAACTTCGAAAGTTGTTTGAACCTGTCGGCTGTTTCGACGTGGCATACCACCACGGTCCCGACCGCCACCTCCACGGCTGCTGTCACGACCAGAGGCACCACCGCGGGGTTGATTGCCTTCGTTGCGTCGGCCGCGACCACTGTTGTTTCCACCACCTGCGTTGCCGCCGGAACCGCCCGGTCGTCGGCCTCGACCGCTATCCTGTCGATTCGATCCTTGCGGACGTCCTGAATCACTGCGACCGCCATCACGTGAGCGATCACGGCCGTCATTTCGGCCTTCCGAACGATTCTGAAAGTCGCCTCGGTTTTGATCGAAGCTACGATTCTGATCGCCGCCACGAGGTGAATCGCCGCCACGAGGTGAATCGCCGCCACGAGGTGAATCGCCGCCACGAGGTGAATCGCCGCCACGAGGTGAATCGCCGCCACGAGGTGAATCGCT
>JANOZG010000578.1:0-15775 GCA_031429275.1 Planctomycetota bacterium | reverse complement strand
AACGCCCCTTCTGCAGCGGATGTCAAACCAGAGACCGAAAGCGAGAGCAACAGGAAGCTGCAGACTGCGAGAATGGACCTTTGCAGGCAGAATACCACGGTTAGATTCCTCAAATGATTTGAGTCAAGGGGGAGCGTTTGTTGTGTCGGGAATCGTATGCAATGCCGCCTGAGATTTCGAATGGTGGGTCATACTGATCGCTGCTGTGGCGGATTTTGCTGTGTTTTTCAAACGATATCGTGGTGCCTGCCCGATGAAAACGACATTTCGTATCAAGAGTTACCGTTTCCGCCTGCGACAGGGGCCGACCGTTTGCAAATCATGTCCGACAGTGGTTAGCATGTCGCACTTGTGTCTGGAATTCCAGCACTATTGAGTGGTTTTGGTGCGACCTGCAAACTGTCGTGTGTTCATCAGACACTCAAAATCCTGTGGCTCAAGAGCTGGCAACAAGAAGTAAAGAGGCGGTCTCGCAGTCGTGAATCTGCCCAATCTTTTAGTTGCTCGGCTGACCTGATTTTCAATCATTCACGCTGGAGAATTTCGTAATGGCGGAACCGAACGCTGGCCAATCCTCAGAAGCAGGCCAGAAAATGGTCTTTTGGGGATGTTTTATTGCTCTTGTCACAACGTCTTTTGCATTCGTCAGCCGAATCACACTTTGCAGTGTTCGATTTGGAAGCGAATTCAATCTGGACTCGGTAAAGATCGGGGAACTGATTGGCGCTGGGATCTGGCCATTCGCCATTTCGATTATTCTGTTCAGTCTTGTGATCGACCGCATTGGTTACAAAATCGCAATGTTGTTTTCGTTCGTCTGCTTTGCGATTTATCTCACGCTCGCTTGCCTTGCTTATTCTAAGGTCCATGGAGCTGAAGGTGAGGCTCTCGTTGCCGCTCAGAAGGCAGGCTACGATCTGATGTATCTGGCAAGTATTGTGTTGGCTTTGGGTAACGGTACCGTTGAAGCGTTCATCAATCCGGTTGTTGCCACGATGTTCAATAAAGACAAAACCAAGTGGTTGAACATCCTGCATGCTGGTTGGCCGGGCGGACTTGTGTTCTGCGGGCTGGCGACGATTGCGCTTGAAGACACATTGAAGAATGGAGACTGGCGATTGGTTGTTGGACTGATCGCAATTCCTGCATTCACCTATCTCCTGATTCTGATCGGTGCCAAGTTTCCAAAGAGCGAACAAGAAGCTGCTGGCGTCTCGTACCGTGAGATGCTGGGTGAGTTCGGTGCGTTTGGGGCACTTGTTGGCTTCGGGCTGATTTCAATGCAGCTTGCTGAAGTCTTCGGCTGGAACACTGGAAACTTGAAGTACATAGCTCCGGGAATTACGGCATTCGTAACATTGGGTTTCGGTCTCTATACCGGAAGCCTGGGCCGACCAATTATGGGGTTTCTGATCATTATCATGATGCCTCTCGCCACGACGGAGATTGGAACGGACTCATGGATCAGTGGACTTATGGAAGAACCGATGAAAGAAGCGGGACGCAACGCCGTTTGGGTTCTTGTCTATACGTCTGCCATCATGATGGTGCTGCGATTCTTCGCTGGTCCAATCGTCCATAGTCTGTCGCCGATCGGCTTGCTGATTGTAAGTTCAGTGCTTGCGATTGCAGGGCTGTTCGCACTTTCAAAGTGTGGAAACGCTGGGTTGGGGATGATCTTTGCTGCGGCCACGCTTTACGGTTTTGGAAAAACATTTTTCTGGCCAACGATGCTGGGCGTTACTGCGGAACAATGCCCGAAGGGTGGAGCGTTGACACTCAACGCAATTTCAGGCATTGGGATGATTGCCGTTGGTGTTCTTGGCACCCCCTTTATTGGATACGTGCAGGCTCAAACGGCCAGTGCTGATTTGACAGTTAAATCGGCTGAAGTTGCCCAACAGGTCATCGTCGAAAAAACCTTCATGGGAATCAGCTATCAGGCCATCGACCCGGACAAAGAGAAGAATGTCACTGATGAGGCTGGTATTGAGGCATTGAAGGAAGCAAAGCGAAGCGGCAGTTTTGATGCTCTCGGAAAAATGGTCATGTTTCCGGTCTTCATGTTGACGTGTTACATCGCTTTGTTCCTCTACTTCAAGTCGAAGGGCGGATACAAAGCTCAAGCCATGGGCGGTGGGCACTAAACGGTTTCGCCAAACGCGTACCTTCGGATGATCCGGAGGTACGTCTGACGGCGCAACTTACAGCCCGGTATCATGTCGATGCCGGGTCTTTTGTTGCGCTGTTTGAGTGTGGTAAGTTAGGGAAATATCGCCTGATCGGAACAGTTGCAGTCATCCTGAGTGTCTTACGATGAATCATCAGCGCACGGTGCGCGGATCTTTCAGGAAGCGAACAACGTGAGTGGCTGATGTCAGCGGGCCGTGAGGCTACTTTGAGTCAAGGGCTCTCAGCCCGTGCTAAGCTGAAACCATTCGCGCGGCTGCGTTGACTTTTAGAGTTTGGGACTATCAGACGGTCGTCCTGTCCACCTCGTAATCCTTGACAGATCCGGAAGAAAGTGGATCCTTGTCTATTGAAAATTGTTTTGTGTCAGACAATGCCGCCTCACTACTGTCGACCATCGTGTAGGGTTAAAGCATCTGAAGTCGCAACGTGTTGACGCGACTTCGCTTCTCTCGCGAAAGGTAGTCGTTATGCGTTTTGTTGTTGCACTCTCAACTGTTGCGATGATTGGTCTGACTTCATCAGCGATGGGATCCGAATCAGTCCCGTCACACGTTTCAGTTGTCAATGTCACCGAGTCAATACAGTCTCTGGAAATGCGCCAATCAGCAAAGCCTGATCGAGATGACCTAGTTGCGGCCCGTGGCGGTCGTTCCACAGGAGTCTTTGGTCGCTTGATGGAACTTGAGCGTCGCAAGAATGCGTGGCTTCGTGGCATGATTCGTTAATAGCATTCGGTGCCGGCCCCTTCGACCGGCAGCATTTCGCAGATTACCTGAGTATCCCCAATTCTTCTGGATTTTTGCGACTCGAATCGCAGAGATGATTTTGGTTGTGTTCAGCCTTATTGTCTCTGCATGCAGCCTGTGGCAATTCGTAAAGCGTCTTGCCGCAGGATCGCCGTTCCTGGTGGTTTCGTCAGCCAGAGTTGATAGTTGAAACGCGAGTTTCAATTCCAGACCTGTTCTCTGAAAGGCCGTTTGATACTGCGGGCCAGGGATTCAAGACAAAATTGCGATTCCCACCCGACCCAGCGTCTTACAATCCGGATCGAATCAACGCGGCAAACTCGAAATGAGGTTGCCGCGTTTTTTGTGCGCATTTTGAACGACAGCGATCCCGTCCACATTGGCGTGAATATGCTTCATTTCTCTTTATTCACGACGATGATGTTGCCAACACCATAGAGACGAACTCGTCTCTAAGAGAATGTCTTTCAAAATCATGGCGTTCTCTGATGTGCCACACAGTGCCGGGATTTCCCACTGGGGAAATCCATGTAGCGCGATTGTGCAATCTGCATATCCTGAATTCTTCGTCGCAATTCGCCGTCTGATGTAATTGCGCATCACTTGTTTTCATGCGAAACATCTGATGTTGACCTACGCTCACTGCAACATGCACATCGTTTCTGATTTGTCAGTGTGTGTCACATCAAATCTACCCCAAAGTTGCTAATCACAGAATTAGGCCATTCATGCCCATTCGAATTCTTGTCATTGATGATTCACCCACCGAGCGTTTGTTCATTGGGCATCTGCTTGCTAACCAATCAGACTTCAATGTCAGGTTTGCCGATGATGGCTTTGAAGCGATCGTGGCCGTAAATATTCAGAGGCCAGATGTCATCGTTTCGGATCTGCGGATGCCTCGGATGAACGGACTGCAGTTCGTCAAAAAAGTTCGCAGCGTCGATCCGAGTATTCCCGTGATTTTGATGACTAGCTTTGGCTCGGAAAAAATTGCCGTGGATGCACTGGCTGCGGGTGCTGCGAGCTACGTCCCTAAACTTGATCTGCAATCCGAGCTGGTTCATACAATCCGAAATATCATTGCTATCACCGAGCGACGGGCAAATCGAAGGCGCACGCTGGGGGCTTTGACTTATTCTGAGTCGCATTTCGTTCTTGGAAACGACGTTGCTGGTGCGTCAAATCTGATTGGCTGCTTACTGGACACAGCCGTGGCGATGAAGCTTCTGAACGGTCAGGAGCAAACTCAAGTTGGAATCTCCCTGCAGGAAGCACTCTCCAACTCAATTCATCACGGAAATCTGGAACTCGATTCCGAACTGCGGCAAGTGAACGAAGCGAACTACTGTGAATTGGCAAATCTACGTCGAGGACAGAGTCCGTATGCCGATCGGAAAATCTATGTTCAGGCATTACTGTCACACAGTGAAATCAAATTCGTCGTCACAGATGAAGGGCCCGGTTTTGATACAAAAAAGGTTCTTGATCCAACAGCGGAGGTCAATCTTGAACGTATTGGAGGTCGTGGTCTTCTTCTGATCAGCAGCTTCATGGACGATGTTTACTACAACGAAAGCGGAAATCAGATCACCATGATTAAGTTTGTATCTTCCTTCCGTGCAGATCCAGGCGCAGCCTGCAAACGGGAAGCAGCGGTTTGCGGTTGAGGTCTTTCTATTGCAGAAAGACTCTGCACTTGGCCCTCTGCGGTCAAAGTAGCCCGACTCCGCCCGGAAGAACCTTGGTAGCATCGAATCTTCAATTCAAAATTGTTTGCCAGAGAAACTGAGTTATGACAAAAACATGCACTTCACCACTCCGCGTGCTTGTCGCAGAAGACAATGTTGTGAACCAGATGTTCGCAGTACGTTTGATTGAGAAACAAGGGCACATTGCACACGTTGTGGGAAATGGTCAACTGGCCATGGATGCGATGCTGAACGAAGACTTTGACGTCGTTCTCATGGATATCAATATGCCGGTGAAAAATGGATTTGAAGCTGTCCAACAGCTCCGAGCATGGGAGCAAGTCCTCGGAACGCATGTCCCCGTGATTGCGGTAACCGCAAATGCCTCGGCCCTGGATAGAGAAAAGTGTCTTGCGACGGGAATGGACGATTTCATAAGCAAACCCGTCAGCGCTGGAGAACTTGCTGCTGCACTTGGGCGAGTATTCCAGGAGAGCGTCTGTGATTTACCTGTCAATGCCTCATCAGATCTGTATGAAATGTCATCCCAGACGCGATCGGCTTGCGATATTCCTGCGTCGCTAAAACGGGTGAATGGCGACGAGGGCTTTTTGAAGCAGCTCGCTCAACTGTTCCTCGAGACAGTTCCCGCTCAAATGACGTCATTGAAAACTGCTGTGCAGAATGGCAACGGACGTTTGACTGCTGATCTGGCCCATTCAGTGAAAGGGTCGGTTAGACATTTTTTTGCGGCCTCTGCCTACGATGCCGCACAGCGACTTGAATTTGTTGGACAGTCCGGAAACTGTTCGGTGATGAAAGGGACGTATGATGAGCTTGAGGTCGAGATTCAGCGACTTCGAACGGAACTGCTCGACAATTTTCCCTCATCGCACTCAGACATTCCGGCGTCAGGAGTTTAGCCATGCCCCGTGCCTGTTTCCCCTCGGATGAAATCGATCGCCTCAAGTCTTTGATCGGGTGCGGAATCCTCGACACTTCGCCAGAGCAGTTATTCGACGATCTTACAAAGCTGGCCAGCCGCCTGTGCGACGCTCCAATCGCACTTGTCAGTCTCGTTGATGCTGACCGTCAGTGGTTCAAGTCCGCCGTAGGGATCGCTGCCACAGAAACACATCGAGACTTCGCGTTCTGCGCCCATGCGATACTTGGGAAAGATCCCTTTGTCGTCACTAACGCCGCTATCGATCCCAGAACGTGCGATAATCCGCTGGTTCTTGGTCCACCGGATATTCGATTTTATGCAGGCGTGCCGTTGCGTACAGGAGATGGCCATGCTCTGGGGACTCTGTGTGTTATTGATACCAAGCCACGTGAAATCACTTCACAGCAACTTGCTGATCTGAAGTCGCTGGCTCAGCAGGTAATTTCGCAGTTGGAGCTTCGCAGGCTGAATCACGATCTGTGTACAAGTCAGTCGCAGCTGCGGGAGATACACAACAGATTGAACGAAATTGCCTCGCAGGTTCCGGGTGTTGTTTATCAATTTGAACTTCGTCCCGACGGCAGTTCCTGCTTTCCATATGCAAGTGAAGGAATTCGAGAAATCTATCGGGTGACGCCCGAAGAGGTTCGAGATGATGCGTCCCCGGCTTTTGCAGTGCTGCACCCTGATGATTATGATGATGTGGTAGAGTCAATCAGGGTTTCAGGCCGAGATCTGACTCCGTGGAAGCAGCAGTATCGAGTACGGTTTTCCGACGGCGAGGTTCGCTGGCTGTACGGCAATTCCACGCCGACTCGTCAACCAAACGGTTCAGTCCTGTGGCATGGATTTATTACTGATGAGACCGAGAATCGCAACGCCCGCGATGAGGCGATGGTAGTCCGTTCTCACATGCAGGCTGTTGTCCAAAGTTCGACGCAGGTTTCGATTATTGCGACCAATCTTCAAGGCACGATCACGGTTTTCAATTCCGGCGCTGAAAGAATGCTGGGATATTCGGCTGCTGAAATGATCGGCAGGCAGACCCCCGAAATCATGCATCTGAGATCCGAGGTTGAGGAGCGAAGCCGGCAATTGTCACGACATTATGGCTACCCGGTGGAGGGCTTCGAGACATTCGTGCATTGCGCTCGACTGGGCGGACACCGCGAAGCTGATTGGACATATATTCGAAAGGATGGCTCACATCTGATCGTCCGCCTCGTCGTGACTGCGATGCGCGACGAGAATGATGATGTAACGGGATTTATTGGTGTCGCTGCAGACGTCACTGAAGCCCGCAATATCGAAAAAACATTGCGTTTTGAGCGTGAACGACTGGATATGGCTCTTACGGGCGGGGAACTTGGAACATGGGACTGGAATATCCAGACAGGTGAACAAATCTGGGACGAACGATTTGCGGGCCTGTTGGGCGAACGACTCGAAGATCTGACTCAAACCTTTAATGCATTTTCGGCCAGAGTTCATCCTGAAGATTCGGCATTATTCCGATCGAGCGTGCGACGCCACCTGGACGGTTTGACGTCAGTTTACACAGCGGAGTATCGCGTTCGTCAAAAGAATGGAGATTGGCGATGGATTCAGTCGCGTGGAAGATTAATGCAGCGGGATGAGTCCGGGCGTCCGCTTCGTATGCTGGGAACAATCGTTGATCTGTCATCACGAAAGATGATTGAAGAGCAATTGGTCAAAGCTCGCGAGATGGCTGATATGGCCAATCGTTCCAAAAGTGAGTTTCTCGCCAACATGAGTCATGAAATTCGAACACCTTTGACTTCCATACTGGGATATGCAGATCTTCTTTCGCATCCGGCCGCGAGTGCTGCTGAAGTTGCAGACAGTGTTGCCACGATCAAGAATGCCGGCAGTCATTTGCTGACAATCATTAATGATGTTCTCGATCTTTCGAAGATTGAGGCAGGGAAAATGACAGTCGAGAAGATTTCGTTTTCACCGTCGTGTTTGATTGGAGAAGTACTTTCTGTTCTGCAGCCGGCAGCTCAGACGAAAGGGCTTGCTTTGAACGCTCGTTCTGCCGGACCAATTCCAAAGCACATTGTTTCAGATCCCGTCCGAGTGCGTCAGATTCTGATGAATCTTGTTGGCAATGCAGTTAAGTTCACAGAGCAGGGGCAAGTCTGTGTCACTGTCGAATTCCTGCCTGCATCGGCAGGCAAGAATGGCTGCCTTGCGTTTGAAGTGACAGATACGGGCATCGGAATGACGGACGAGCAGCGCGCGGGATTGTTCGAGCCATTCATGCAGGCTGATGCATCGACTTCAAGGCAGTTTGGCGGCACAGGGCTGGGGCTCGCGATTTGTCGTCGCATGGCAACAATGCTCAATGGAGAAATCGTCGTTCGCAGCGAGATCGGCATGGGCAGTTCGTTTCGCGTGACATTCGATACTGGCAGGCTCGACAATGTTGACATGCTGGATTCACTGTCACTGCTCGGGGATCATGCGGCAGAGCCCGATTGCATTCGCCAAAGAATCAAGCTCACAGGAAGAATCCTCCTGGCCGAAGACAATCCAGTAAATCGACGACTATTCGAACAGATCCTTCGGAATGCCGGTGCGACAGTGGATGTGGCAGAGAATGGCGAGATCGCCGTTGAGAAGGCCATCAATGCGGGACAGCAGAGTTCATCATCCTGCGGTACGAGTCTGCCCTATGACATGATTCTGATGGACATGCAAATGCCGGTACTTGATGGGTACACCGCTACTCGTCAGCTGCGCGAGTGCGGATATCGTGGACCGATAATTGCTTTAACGGCCCATGCCTTGGATGAAGATCGCAGAAAGTGTATTCAGACCGGTTGCGATGATGTTGTCACGAAGCCAGTTGATAAGGACACGCTGATTAGTGTGTGCCGGCATTGGATCGAAAGTGGAGCAGAAGTCTCACGAGCCGATGATTGTGCTGAGCAAGATTCGGTGGATTATCGAGTCGACGTATCGACACTTATCGATGGGATTGACGGCGACTTTGAATTGTTACGAGAGCTGACTGAAATTTTCAGGGTGAATTCTTCTACATTGCTTGCCGCAATGGATGAGTCGATTCGACGAGGGGATCATCTTGAACTCGAGCGAAGCGCGCACTCGCTCAAGGGGGCCGTCAGTAACTTCACAGTCTCCGGTGCCTACAACATTGCGTTGGCGGTAGAGACATCTGCGAGGGACCAGGATATCGTCCGTTCGAAACACGCATACTCGTTGCTGCAATCAGAATTGGACAGTTTGCTTTCTGAGTTGTCGAAAGTTTGCGAGCAAGGGGCCATGGCGAACGCGTGAATTCAAGCCATCCGTGTTCACTTTGTTTATGATCGGTGTGCATGGCAGGCAGGTGCCGTTCCTTCCGGGCTGTGGCTGTCAGATCGCTGCGGTGACTTCAAGAGGATCTGTTCTTGTTCGCCACTATTGCAGTCGGATGGCCTTGCGCTGCACGAGGAAACTTCGCTCGCCACGCGTCACATAGATGGCCTCTTCGGCAAGTCGATCGCACATAGAACTCAGGAATTCGATAAGTCTGTCAAACTCCACTTCGCTGCCGAATGAGACTTCGAACCGCTCCATGACGTCATGAACCAATTGCCCGTTCGGATCCACCCAGTATCCTTTGACGGGCGTCGGAGATTGTGTGTACGCTCTGTATCGGTGCATCAGGAATTCGTGCGTCACCATTCGGGCCGTCTGAGTCCCCTGGAAGTAGCGTGGGTCGTCCAGCTTATGGGATGGTATGTAAAAGACTGTGACTTTGCCCAGTTCATAGACCTGAGGCCTGGCGGATTCGGCCGGTTGTGTCTGATCCATGATATGTCACACTCAGATGAAATAGTGAATTGAATCGGGTTTGAACTTTATTGTAATGTCAGGCGACAACTTGCCGGGGATTCTGCGATTTTGCTATTGAAAGTGCCGCGAGAACCAGGAAAACCTTAGAAGTTGTTATCAGCCGGGATCAGCTAGTCTGCCGATGGAGCAATGTAAACAGTGAGAATCAGTGGGGCGAATTGCGGGGTCAAGCATTGATTGTCCGAGAGAAAGTCGTTAGATTGCCCCGCTTCGTTTCGCCAAAGTGAGGTGATCAGGCTCTGATTCTGCCTCGTTTTGCGGAAAATCACTGTGTTTTGCGCAGTTTCACGTTGGTTTTTGATTTTGAACTCTTGATCAGACTGTCTCTAAAAACAGTCCGAAGGATGATGGTTCCATGCTGGCAATTGGCAAAACATGGATGGCGAAAAAAGAAGAGAGCGACAACCACGAGTGGTTTGTGATTGATGCTGACGCCCATATTGTGGGTCGGTTGGCCGCAAAAATCGCCATGGTGCTGATGGGTAAACACAAGCCTACGTATACAGCTCACGTTGATACGGGTGGATGCGTTATCGTCTTGAATTGCGATCGAATTCGATTTTCGGGCAATTCTGTGCAGCACAATAAGGTGCCGTACATGACGACAAAAATGGCAAAGAAGAAATACGATCGTTACACAGGTTTTCCCGGTGGTTTGCGAACCCGCAGTGCTGTGGAAACCTGGGAAACACGCCCTGATCAGCTTCTCCGCGAAGCTGTTCGACGCATGCTGCCAAAGAACAAGCTTGGTCGCCAAATGCTGGGCAAGCTGAGGATTTTCGTTGGAACTGAGCATCCTCACGGTGCTCAGTCGCCGAAGCCTTTTCCGGCTCATATGGTTCCAGACCGCAAGGTTAAGGGCTAGTTCGTTCTGTTTCGGTGCCAGACCTCGGATGTTGTGGTGCGGAAATCTGTTCTCACGCTGGTTGATTCTGATTATTGTTTCTTACCTTTTCGTTGTGAATATTCCCTATGAGTTCGGAACCCGTTGTTTCTGAGGATGTTGATGTGACTGCATCGCAGCCTGAAGTTCCATCCTCTCAGTTGCCAGAGTTGACGATTGGAGCTGGCGGTGACGCCACGGCAGTCGCAGACGCAGCATTCCAGCCGATTATTCGTGGTAAGATTGATCGCTTTGGTGTCGCTATGGGAACGGGCCGTCGGAAGACGTCCGTTGCTCGTGTCCGCATCAAAGAGGGCAGTGGTGCTTTTGTTGTCAATGGACGCCCGCTCGAACAGTATCTATGCGTTGAGCGCGATCGAGACAGCGTGATGTTTCCGCTGAAGGTGGCCGACAAGGTTGGCAAAGTTGATATTTCAATTCGCGTTCAAGGTGGTGGCACGACAGGTCAGACTGGTGCGATGATTCTGGGAATCGCTCGTGCTCTTGAAGGGATGAATCCTTCATGGCACCATGCACTCGCAGACGCCGGACTGTTGACTCGCGACGATCGCATGGTCGAACGTAAGAAATACGGTCTCCGCAAAGCTCGTCGAAGCTACCAGTTCTCTAAGCGCTGAGTTGTTTGGCCGGACCAACTGGCCATTGGGCAATTTCAGATTGACGATCAAAATCCCTGCCGGAACTCGTTTCGGCAGGGTTTTTTGTTAGGTGATCGGCAGTCTCGGTTCGAGAGGTTTCTCCGATGCAGGATGCCTATCAATCGCTCATTCTTCCTGACGTGCAGTTGATGCTGCAGGAAGGCGATATTGCTGGACTGGCGGCATTTTGTACTGTTGTGCATCCCGCCGCAGTGGCTGAGATTCTTGACGAATTGGAAGACGACCAGATCTGGCCGATTCTGGACAAAGCCGAACTGCCACTGCGTGTTGAGATCTTTGAGTACCTGTCGCTCCGGCGACAAATGACACTGGTTGAGCAGGTTGATCCAGCGAAGCTTTCCGAACTTTTCGAGTGGATGTCTGCGGACGATCGCGTTGACTTGTTGTCACGCATGCCAGAGGATCGCCGGGAAGATGTGATCCGGCTGATCGCGCGAGCTGAGCGAAACGATATTCGCAAATTGCTGTCGTATGACGAGGACAGCGCTGGGGCGATTATGACAACGGAGTACGCTTCGTTGCCAGCGAATATTTCTGTTCGGGAAGCTCTGGATCAGCTACGTCAGCAGGCTCCAAACAGCGAAACGATTTATTACGTTTACATCATCAATGAAGATCGTAAGCTGGAGGGTTTTATTTCACTGCGAGAACTGATTCTTGCAAAGCCCGATGTTCGGCTGTCCAGCATTATGCAGCGGGATGTGATTCGCTTTAAAGTCAGTGAGCAACGTGAAGTCGTGGCTCAGGAAATGGGGCGTTATAACTTCATTGCGTTGCCGATTGTGGATGCGGATGATCGTCTGGTTGGAATCGTAACACACGACGATGCGATGGATGTTGTGCAGGAAGAAGCAACTGAAGACGCCTATCTGCAGAGCGCCGTTGCTCCCCTGGACGATACGTATGAAGAAACGCCAATACTGACGATTCTTTGGAAACGGGGCATTTGGCTTTTGTTTCTTTCAATCGTGGCCCTGATGAATGCACGTGTGATTGATCACTACAGATCATCCACGAATGAAGCACCTGCGTTAGTGCAAAACGAGACTGGGTTAGCGACACTGATTCTGTTGTTTCTGCCACTCGTGATGGCCAGTGGGGGAAACGCCGGATCGCAATCGGCAACATTGTTTATTCGCATGTTTGCATTGCAGCCTACGGATTCTAAAGGCGGGGCAGACGGGCTTATTGATCGCAGGTTAGTGCTGCGTGAGTTTCTGATTGGAATGGCATTGGGCGTCACTTTGGCTTCGCTCGACTTTTTCGTCGCCTGGGTCTTCTTTGGACTCAGTATTCCGGAGGCTGCAGCTATCGCAACGACCGTTGTTGTTGTCGTGATTCTGGGTACATCCGCTGGCACATTGCTGCCGCTGGGCCTGCGTCGCTCCGGCATGGACCCTGCGATCATGTCGAATCCTTTGATAGCCGCGATGGTTGACATTCTTGCGGTGGTGATTTTCTACGAGATTGCCTGGCTGTATCTGAGCTGACGTTATTCACTTGAAGCAAGCGAGTCGTTGGGTGTCAGCTCTCCGTGGCGCATGGTTCGTCACACGGAGGGCTGACGCCCAGCCGCTCTCCTGATATTCGGCGGAATCTGCCGGTCTGAAAGCTAATCGTTGCACTTCGCAACTTCGAAACAACCGGCACGAGCCAAAAAGACAGAAATGTTTATCCAGACGGTACGACCGAACCGATGAAAGGATCGTATCGTTCTGTTGCGTTGTCGTGTCAGAAACCTTTCGTTTAATCGAGGGTAATCTGAAAGTGATAGCGACAGCAGTCCGGGGTTCTGGCGGACGTTTCTGCCAGATGCAGTAGCGTCCGACAAATTGTAGATATCGAACCACCGGGACGGTTTTTCAGCAGTCCGGAACGGAAGGTACTCACGGAGGAGAACTTTCATGCGAAAGTACGGTAAGTGGTTACTGGTACTGGGAGTGCTGGCGTCAAGCCAGTCGACCGCCAGTGCAGACGGTTTCCTTGGCTCTCGATTGCGGACGCCATTCTCTGGTGCCGCCCAGAAAGATCAGAATCAGACTCAGGCCAATCAGATTATTGCCGCGATGAAGGACGCATCCATTCAAGGCTCCGGCGTTAGCGTCGAAGTTCAGAATGGTGTGGCTGTTCTTGAAGGCAAAGTCTTCAAAGCAAGTGACCGAGCACTTGCTCAGCGACTTGCTCAAACAGTTCCTGGCGTAGAGAGCGTCGAAAACAATCTGCGATTCACTGCAGATGCTCAGGGTTCTGTTCAGCAGGCGTCGGCGACAAAGAATGCCGAGTTGTTTGAGACGCATGTTTCTCAGGCGGTCCACAGTGAAAGTGCCAATGGCGGATCAAGAATTCGTCAGGTTAGCGGTGAAACGCAACAGGTGAAGGCCGCTGCGGTTCCAGCAGTTTCGGCTCGTCCAGCAGTCGACAACCAGGCAGTCGCGCAGCAGATTGGTGATTCACTGGAGAGTGTGGGTCTTGCTGGGTACCCCATCGAGATTCGCTACAACGCTGGCGTGGCCACTTTGAGTGGTGACGTTTCGACACTGCAGCAGCGTCAGGCCGCTGGGGCGACAGTTTCGCAGATCAACGGCGTGAAGAGCGTGAATAACCAACTGCGTGTTGGAGGTCCTGTTGCACAAACAGCCTACAATCCTCAAATGGCTCAGGGGATGCCGCAACAGTATGCACCTCAGATGATGCCCGCTGGATATACTCAGCCAGGCATGATGATGGATCCATCAATGCCGCCGTCACCATCTGGTTATGCTCCAACCAGTTTTAACAATCCACAGTTGCCAGGACATGCATGGCCAGCGTACGCTCAGTATCCGAACTCAGCGGCTGTCAGCTATCCAACGCAATACAGTGCGAGTGCATTTCCATACATTGGCCCGTTCTATCCGTACCCACAGGTGCCGATGGGGTGGCGTGAAGTCTCACTGGAATGGGACGATGGTTACTGGCAGTTGAACTTCAACAAAGAAAAAGACAAGTGGTACTGGATCCTGAGTCCAAAGAACTGGTAATCAGGAATTGATTCAAAAGAATTCGGACTGCTGACGACACTGCTTTGATGGTTAAACCTTCAAAGCAGTGTTTTTTTATGCGCTCGCAGCAATTCGTGCCGTGCGCCATGTTGCACAGCTGGCTTGCATGTGAGAAATTGCTGATTGCACGAGTCGCCGGATGATGGATTCCGAAGCGACGTCATGTCGGCACCTGCCAGCAACAAATCTTCAACATGCAGCGAATCCTGGAACCTGAATTGATGATTGACGATGCCCAGTGTCAGGCATACTCGCTGGCTGATTTTGCAGAGTCTAATCAAGCATTCGTGGAAATCACAAAAAACGGCATTCCAAGCGATGCCCGGAAAGTGCTGGATATCGGCTGCGGTCCTGCTGACGTCATGATTCGGCTGGCCCGCGCATGTCCATCATTACGAATCATTGCAGTTGATGGCTCGGCGGCGATGATTGAAATTGCAGCACGTGCGATTGCTGAAGGTCGGCTGGAATCATCTGTCAGCACGTTCCTGGGATACGTACCAGGACTGGCATTGCCCGCTGCTCATTTCGACGCTGTTCTGTCCAAAGATTTTCTGCATCACCTGCCTGATCCCATGGCTCTTTGGCATGAAATCCGCCGCCTTGCACGACCGGGAGCCTTCGTTTGCGTGATGGATCTGCGTCGGCCTGACTCAACGCCTACGGCTGTCCAAATCGTTGAACGTGTTGCAGCAAATGAGGCTGAAGTACTGAAAACGGATTTCTACAACTCACTGCTCGCCGCATTTACGCCGGAAGAGATTTACCAGCAGTTGCACATCGCCGGTCTTGACCTGACTGTGACATTATGGGGTGATCGACATATGATGATTCAGGGCTTTCTTCCGTAGGACGTCTTTCACAGGCGTTCTCTCAGGCTATCTTGTCGTTTCGCGTCCGAAAATGCTGAGATGTCCGTCTCGCGAAAAATCGCCGCAAAATTCTGCTGACAGGCGTGAGATACTAGTATCCATCGGTACTCAACAGGCAAAGGAACCACCGATGTCGCCACTGGAAACCCGCAAAAGCCTGATCGTCAGGCTAAAAAACGAACAAAACGAATTCGCCTGGCGCGAATTCGTGTGTTCGTACGAAGGGTTCCTGATTCAGCTCGCACGGCGGCAGGGTGTTCCTGATCGACATATCCCGGATGTGACGCAGCAGATTCTGCTCGTCATCGCGAAGTCCATCGATGGCTGGAAAGATGATGGCAACGCCGCTTCATTTCGACGATGGCTGAGTACGGTCTCGCGAAACGTCGTCATTCGGTTCATGTCGCGGGAGCGAAAACAGGCGGGTGGAATCGGCGGCAGCGATCTGGTCGCGCAGTTGCAGAATGTGGAAGACAAACCTGATGAGCAGCATGTTCAAAAGTATCAGCATGAACTCATCGTCTGGGCCGCCGAACAGGTACGGCACGAGTTTCTGGAATCCAGCTGGCGAGCGTTCTGGGCGACGGTGATCGATGCACGTTCTGTGGATGAAGTTGCGGCAGAATTAGGTGTGTCGCCGGGAAGCATCTACATGTCACGGAGCCGAATCATGGCGCGGATTAAGAAGAAAGTGGCGGAAGTAGATGATTAATTGTTCAACTCTTTCCGAGGCTCCTACCTCGGAACGCACTGCTCGCGAGGCTCCTGCCTCGCGGGATTTGGACGAATGGTGATGGAGGCTGGAGCCTCCAGGCAGTGCGTTCCAGGGCTGGAGCCC
>JANOZG010000577.1:0-1983 GCA_031429275.1 Planctomycetota bacterium | reverse complement strand
AGCCCCGACAATGTTTCGGGCATCGATTCGAACCACATCAGAGGCATCAGCTTTGTACTGCACGAGCAATTCATTTGGTGCATAACTCGCCGCCAGCAGAACTCGATCTTCCAGCTGCTCTGACATCACCTGTCGTCTGCGTCTGGCTCGCTCCGACAAGGATCTGCCCCCTGAAACTTTACGAACCATTCGAAACAATCCAGCAAGACGCGACATCAGCCAGTCTCCCCTAACACAGATGAACTTTCATGACGATAAGTAAACAGACGCCCAACAGCGTTTCGTCGAAGGAAAGCTTATCTTTCTTCCAGCTCAAAGCAATCCCGATCATCTGACTCTTTAAGAAGTTCCGTTCGAGGTGACCTGAGAACATCGACTCGATGTTCCAATATGTGCCACACGATCATGATGCAGCCCCGATCCTGACACGCCGAACCAGGCAGGCGGGTTTGACAAAATTCTAATCGGCCTCGACTGGTGCAGTATTTCCGGCTCAATTCTTCGCAGGAGCGGTGAACGATCATACTGACGCAGCCGAACGCACAGCGCAAGATGGGTGCAATGCGTTCCGCGGATGCGTGAGAAAGCGGATCCCGCACTGGCTTCAGGACGAGACACACTTCTCCAGCCACAAACGCAGGTGCCCGACAAACACAGGTGCCGTCCACATGGTAGACGGCAGTCTTGGAGTTCGCTGCACTTTCGTCAGGAAAGTTGCGGCACTTCTGTGATTTTGTGCTGTGATCTGGGGGGAGGAATTCCGACGCTCCGGTCGGTTCATCCTGAGGGAGGTACGACACCAAAAAACCTGCCACCAGCTTTGTCCGATCAACCAGATTCTGGCACTCGCGTGCATAGCCAGAAAACGTGCGTGGAGCGACATCAAAGCGACGACATCGCCGAGACTTGTCGGCACATCGTTCGCCACCTCGGTCGATACCGACCGATGCAGGATAAACCGATTCTGAACGAAGGCTCCTGGAATCTGTCGAAGACTGCGGCCAAGTACTTGGCCATCGCTCCCGTCAGGAGCATCTTGCGTGAACTCGACGGTTGCGGCAGCCTTGAATGCTGATCTTTGACAATAGACCGGGCATGCAGTCAGCCGCCGGGCCGGAAAAGCCCGGTGGCTGAGGTTTCGGCTAATCCTTAACGATCCGCGTCCGCTCAGAAGGCCTGTCGGACCCAAGTAGTTTCCTGCAACTTGCCACTTTCGCCGCCGCATCAGCGGGTGATATGACTATCGATGTCCACTGAGCAATGCCCCGAACAGGTCCAGGTCGCGGTCATTAAGCTGACTGAAGACCTGATCCAACAGAGCGCTCTGAGCGGCGGGAATCTCAGTCCGGCGAACACCGGTCGCCAGCGTTTCGGCCATGACACCTTCATCGTCGTGATCCTGACCAAGCAGATGCCCCATTTCGTGCATCACGACCGTCAGCAGATCCATGCGGTTCCGCTCTCCCTGATTACCAGCCCGGGAGAACTCGGAGCTGTTACCCGGCGTCGAGTCAACAAACCAGCCCCAGCTGGCGGCGTTGTCGTCGAGCCAGATTGTGTTGTCCGAGGCCAGTCCGAGCGTCGTGCCGCCCAGATTTCTGACCTGAACATTGACGCCACTCAGGGCGGCGGTGTTCACGCCGGCGGCTTCCCAGCGCCGGAGAGATTCAGCCATTATCGGTTCGTACTGGGACACAGTCAAAGACTGTTCGACAGGCTTCACAGGAACAGACTCCGCCAAAAGTGGGCTCGGTAAGTCATCTGAAGTGAGTCGTACGACAAGTGAAGTGCCACCTGCTACACCCACACCAACAATCTTGCCGTCGCCTTGAATGGATATTGCTTCAATGCTGTCTGCTGTGCCGCTCAAATCGAACGTCGCGATTCCCGTTGTTCCAAACGATCCATCCAGACCACCGTTCACGTCCAGTCGGGCAAAGAATAGGTCTTGCGAGGGATCAATCGCGCTGCTACCGGCGGAGC
>JANOZG010000576.1:0-4169 GCA_031429275.1 Planctomycetota bacterium | reverse complement strand
AAAATGGAATTTCGGACGTTCGTGAACACGATCATTCGTATCCCGTGTCAGATCATTACCACAGGTCGCCGCACGCTGTACCGCCTGCTGGCATGGAATGATTCGCAACCAATTTTCTGGCGCATGGTGGAAGTGCTGAATCTGTAGACCTGGCGTCCGACCACTCGTCCTCGGCCACGAGTGTTCGGAGGCATCTGATGTCGAAGTCTGTGTGCTTCGACCGGTCGTCCCGCCTCACCTCAGCCACGCTGCTGAAGTCTCCGCGATGCAGAATTTTCAACCCGACGAACCTCAAGCGACTCGCCCGCGTCGTTCGCGGCTGCGCACCGCGAAATCAAAAAATCTCACAAAAATGCCTGTCCGGGATCACTTGTTTAAGGACTAACTTCGGTCCATCCGCCTGTTCATTGGTTTCAACCATAGCCGGTCGCGAATCGCAACCAGGAAATATCGCAAAAATCAGTAAGCTACAGGCAATAGATGGTTTCATGTAAGTCAAGTTCTTTGGGTGGTGCATTTTACGTTGGAGCCGGTTTAGGTACGCCATTTTGGATTCTTGTAGCAAGGGGGTAAGTCAATGAATTTGAGTTTAGTTGTATATCAATAAGTATCGATGCAAATGATCGTGATTCGGCGGCGGGCTTCAGGAAAAGTTCCTTGTCGATGATTGGCATTTGCTCCTGCGATGAGTGCCAACCATTTTATGGCCCTTGTTGTTCCTCAGATCGTAATGCGGCTACCATGTCGCGGATGGGTCCGTTCGTTGGTTTCGCAAAACTGTGGCATTTTTACGCATTGACTCTAATATGAACAAAAGTATCAAGACAATTGTCATCACAGGCGTGTCGAAAGGTTTAGGAAGAGCGCTGGCCGAAGGATTTGCGGCGATTGGGCACACCGTGATTGGTTGTTCCCGAACTTCCAGTGGTCTTGACCGGTTGAAAGCACTGCTGGGGTCTTCGCATGATTTTGCGGTCGTCGATGTCGCTTCTGATGAGCAGGTGCGAGACTGGGCTCGGCGGATCGTCGCGGATGTTGGAGTGCCGGATTTGTTGATCAATAATGCGGCCGTCATTAATCGGAACGCGAAGCTCTGGCAGATCGATGCAGAGGAATTTGATCGGTCGATGGCCATCAATGTCAGTGGGACGGCCAATGTGATTCGACATTTTGTGCCAGCCATGGTCAAACGCAGCAAGGGAGTGATCGTGAATCTGAGTTCTGGCTGGGGCCGATCCGTGTCAGCAGAAGTGGCTCCCTATTGTGCAACAAAATGGGCCATCGAAGGGCTGACTCAGGCGCTTGCGAAAGAACTTCCCGATGGCATGTGTGCGGTGCCTTTGAATCCCGGAATCATCAACACGGAAATGTTGCAAAGTTGTTTCGCCTCCGGCGCAGAGCACTACCCGAAACCCTATGAGTGGGCTCAGCGGGCCATCCCATTTCTGCTGCAGCTCGGCCCACAGCACAACGGGCAGCAGTTGACTGTGCCAGAATAGTGAGCATCGAGCGGAAAGCAACTGTCTGTCGCCGTGGTGGAATTCGCCAGAATTCCTTTGAACACAGGATTTTTGGAGAAATCCACTACGACTGGTGGAAAAACTCACTGCGACTGAGATTGACCGCCCGATGCTGTCTTTGAAACAGTCGTCAAAATCGTGCGTTGAGCAAACTGACCGCTGAACGACACTACGCTCGCTCCATTGCCTTTTTTCGCGTGTGTTTTCCATTCATGAATTTCACCCACTGACCGTCGCCAGCTTGATACTGAGAAGAGAAAAGGTAATTGTCCTGATCAATGACTTCGATAATGTCTTGATACTTGGCCATGCTTCCATCGCCAGTAAATCCGGGGCCTTCTGCCTCCAGCGTTAACACTCGGCGATCAGCATCCAGCGATCCTTCGTAGAGCCAGTGGTAGGTCATGCAGGAAGCAATAAAGGACCCCACGAATTTTCCTCGAGCAGGATCAAAGCCCAGGCTCATTAACGACTTCATCGACGCGCCATCCGGACCAGGTGTTTCCATTTCTCCCAACGTCCATAACGATCCAAGTGCCCGAGTTGACTGTGTGCCAACCGATTTCGACGGTGGCTGATCAGGCCCCATCACGCACTCGGTCTCAAGGTTCCACTCACCTACAAGCTGCAATAGATACTGGTGTTCAGGAGTTGGTTCAGGGATTTGCATATGATCCTTTCAATGGCTTTTGTTCGTCGTGGTCCGACACGCATTGCGCAGCACGATGGTCTCGCAGTTCTTGACATGTTACAAAATGAACAGCTATTTTCGAGGGGCAAGGGCTTTCTTTCTGCGCGTGACCAGTCTTTACGGGTTTGAGGTGCCATATGCGAATATTTATCGCCTTCTTTGTTTCAGTGGTCGCCGTGCAGGTATTGGCTCAGGATGAGTTCAAACATGAGCAAATGATTGCGGCTCTTGTCGAACCGTATTTGGCCAATCAAAAAATAAACGCCATCTCGGTCGGCGTGATCACGAACGGAAAAACATGGACAAAGAATTTTGGAACTCTGGATGCCGAAGGCACTCGTTCTCCAGATGAAAAGACGCTCTATGAGATCGGATCCATCTCCAAAGTGTTTACCTCTGTGCTGCTGGCTGAGGCCATTGAATCCGGCCGGCTGAAACTGAATGATCCCATCAGTACTGTCATGAAAGAACTCGCAGAGAAAAATCCGACGGTTGGCAACTCGATCACATTCCAGCAACTGTCGCACCATGTGTCCGGGCTTCCCGTCATGCCAGACAACATCAAGCCAGCAGATTCCACGAATCCATTCGACGGATACGATCGCGAGATGCTCACAGAATACATGCTGTCAGCAAAGCCTGCGCGGAAACCCGGTGAAGGCTATGAATATTCGAACCTTGCCGTGGGCCTCCTTGGTGATCTGTTATCACGTCAAGCGGGATTGAGTTATGACGCGCTGCTCAAAGAAAAGCTGACAGGCCCATTAAAGATGTCCGATACGACAATCAACCTCACTCCGGAACAGCTCAGCCACTTTGCTCCACCGCACAACGCCGCACTTCTTGCTGATAAGGCCTGGGACTTTGATGCGTTGGCCGGATGCGGGGCGATTCGAAGTAACATCGATGACATGCTCCTGTTTGCCAAAGCCTCTTTGAATCCACCAGAGGGACCACTTGGAAAGGCGATCGAGCTGGCATGGACACAACATAAGCCAGCAAAGAATGGCAACCATGCCATGGGCCTTGGGTGGATGATCGCACAGGATGGTTCGACGCGGTGGCACAATGGTCAAACCGGTGGTTATCAGTCCATGATGCTGGTCAGTCGACAAGCGGATTGTGCTGTCGTGTTACTCTGCAATACGGCAGGTTCCGGGACAGACGCGTTGGCTGAGCAGATCATTCAGACGGCGATGGGTTTGGACGTTCAGCCGAGAACTTTCGACAAGGAAGTCAAGGTTGATCCCAGGGTTGCCAAACGGCTGGAAGGTAAATACGAACTGGCGCCAGGAATTGTGATTACCGTGCAAGTCAAAGACGGCCGCATGATGGCTCAGCTGACAGGACAGCAATTTCTTGCATTGATTCCAAAAAGCGAAACGGAATGGAAGTATCAACTGGTGGATGCAACTTTAAAGTTTGAACTTCCAGAATCCGGCAACAGCCCGAAAGTCACGCTGCTGCAGGCCGGTCGGGTAATGCCAAGTCCGCGATTGCCGGATTGATCAGGTTCATTGATTCCAGATACCGAAGACAGCATCTTGGCATGTAGATTCGAGCCCATGAATTTGCTCAGCAGCTCTTCGGAAGTCAGACATTCCGTCTGGCTCATGATTGCCCAGGCAAGCCGGAAACGATCGGCGTGAAGCACGCTGCAAATCCGCGCAAATCGATATCTTTTTCCGCCATCCTCGTAAGTCCTCACGGCAAATTGAGGACATCTGACCATGCAACTGTTAGCCTACACGCCTCACCGGAATTCTCTGCCCATGTTACCCACCATAAGCGACGTTCCTGCGGCGCGACTTTGAAGGCTCCACTATGTCTGATGTTGCAACTTCAATGCAGATCGATGATCAACGCCGCGCGCAGAAGTTGGTTGAGGCCTGTCGGAAGGTTCGCGAACAAGTTGCCCGGGTTGTTGTCGGTCAGGAAGAAGTCGTTGAACAATTGCT
>JANOZG010000575.1:0-4601 GCA_031429275.1 Planctomycetota bacterium | reverse complement strand
CGGCCAGCCATAATTGCCACCTCTTTCGACGCGGTAAATCATCTCCCAAAGTTGCCAGCCGACATCACCCACCCACAGATCGCCGCGAGCCTTGTCAAAACTCATGCGCCATGGGTTGCGAAAACCAAAGGCCCAGATTTCCGGCCGAACGTCCGGCATGCCGACGAACGGGTTGTCGGCAGGAACTCGATAAGCTTTGTCACCATCCTGATGGTTGACGTCAATACGTAGAATGTTCGACAGCAAATTGCTGACATCCTGTCCGGCCATCAACGGATCCGGCGGCGAAGGTGCTCCGCCATCACCAGTTGATATGTAGAGGAAACCATCGGGGCCAAACTTCAGACTGCATCCATTATGCCCGCCGGACCACCAGCGAATCAGGACTCGTTCACTGGCCGGATCGAGCTCTGGTGGATTGGTCTCTGACAATTTGAACTCTGAAACGAATGTGCCGTCCGGCTTGTCATTTCCCTGAATGTAGCAAGCGTAGACTTTTCGATTCTGTGCAAAGTCTGGATGGAATGTGATGGCATACAGCGACGTTAGTTCCGGATGCGACAACTTCAAGTCGGCTACCAAGTCCTTCTGAGTCGTATCAAATCGATCTTCAAACGAATAGATCTTGCCGCCCTGCTCTGCCACGAACAAGCGGCTTGTGCCTGGGGCTGCAGATAAATCGAGCGGCTGCTCAAACTTCAATTCAGGAAAAGCTGGTTCGACACGAAACGGCAGCGGCGGTTCTGGTGAGCCGGTGATTCTTGATGTAGCCCAGGCCTCTCGTTTTGTGACAGGTGATTCATCGCCAGAAACAGGACGAGGAATCGCCATCGCAGTCAATGCTGTTGCCAGAACAACGATCCCAATTCGATCGCTGCAGGTTCGATGAGTCGACGAAGCAAACAGTGACATAAAATAGCACTCCTCATGCCTTATAAAATGGCGCGGGCTTAATACGACGTTGGCAGTCTAATTTGGCGAACATGATCTTCACAGAGACTTGACCCTTTATGGCACAACTGAACTGCAGGAAGTGTGGAACCCGCAACTGGCAAGCGGCGCAGGCCCATCGTTCTCTTGTATCCGATAGTGCGTCAGCGCTGTCGGTAGTCCCACGCTACGAGTTTCTGTTCCTGAACTACGCCCAGGTTTGCCCCCTGTATCTCAATCAGCACGGCACTTCCTGTTACAGATCCAAGCCCGCGCAATTGATTTCTTCCGAACATTCCGTCGACAAGATGGCAAATACACAATCGCGGCAAATCGATATCAATTTTGGACGCTCGACCGCTGAAAACATATTCAACACTCGTCTGCGGCATGTTGATCTTTATCGACTGCTGAACGAACCGTGTTTGCGAATTGTAACGAAGTTACGAGGCTCAGGGAGTCATGGGCGTTTTTCGAAAATCTGATCGTTCCATAACCGCTGTTATCTTCGTAGTCGCGGCATTGCTCGCGACTGCGCTGCGTTTTGCAGTGATCAACAACGATCTGTGGCTTGATGAAGTCTGGTCCGTTCAGCACGCTGCCAGTGTCGAATCGCCATCTCATATTTTTGTCAGTCTACACCACGACAACAATCATCATCTCAACACCTTGTGGTTGTGGCTCTACGGTGCCGACGCTGGGCCGATCCGGCAGCGATTTCTGTCGCTTGTTGCTGGTATTCTGGCGGTGTTGGTGACTGGTGTCCTGACATTGCCATGGGGCAAGCCAGCCGCATTCGTTGCGATGTTGATTTCTTCTGTTTCAATTATGTTCGTTCAGTATTCGACCGAGGCCCGCGGTTACTCGCTGGCGCTCTGCTTTGCACTCGCTGCGCATTGGTTTCTCAGAAGACACCTGACAGATCGACGCCTGGGTTCAGCGTTGGCGTTTGGATGTTTGTGTGCGTTGGGAACGTTGTCACATCTTTCGTTTTTGCAGTATTACTTCGCCGCTGTCTTCTGGACGTCCGGCGTTTTTTCATCAGAACGGGCCAGTTTGATTCTCTGGTGCAGGCACATGTTTCGCTGCCATAGTCTTGCTGTCGGATGTCTCGGTGCGATCTATCTGCTTGATGTGCGATATCTGACCTTTGGTGGTGGACCTCGACTGAACGCGGTCTCTGTCTTCATCAATGCTGTGTCGATGTTTGCTGGTGGCACACTGGACGATCCTTCCCGACTGCTGTACTTCGCTGCTGTCGCTGCGGGCATTGTCGCGGGGTTGTTCAAGATGATCCGTACGGGGCAAGACGAATGGAAATTCTTTGCCTGCCTGTTTGTGTTGTTTCCGCTCTTTCGAGTCGTTCTGCTGCCTGCGGGACTGATGTTTGAGCGATACTTTTTGATCTTGCTGGGATTTGCGGCCATTCCAATTGCGATCAGTGTCATGCAGTTGCTTAGCGGGCGACTGACTCAGCGTGCCGGCGTTGGGCTGATCGCGATTGTGTTCGTTGCAGGAAATGTTCTGCACATCAACAAGCTGGCTCAGGAGGGGCGCGGCCATTATCTGCAGACGATGTCGATGATCGCGGATGAATCATCAGAGACTATTCGCATTTCCAGCGATCACCCGTTTCGCAATCGCTTGTTGATCGAATACTTCGCCGCTCGATGTCAAAACTCTCGTGTTGTTGAGTACATCGATCTGGGCGAATGGAATGAGCCGCCGGAATGGATGATTTGTCACCGTATTCCTCGCGATAACGATCCGGCGTTCAATTTCTTCGAGCCCGACGGCAAACCTCGCGCGAGTCTGAACGTCAGCGGGTTTGAGTACGAACTTAGATCACAGACAGGTACTGCTGATTTGTCTGGTTGCGAGTGGTTGTGTTATCGGCTGGCCGCACGAACAGAACAGGCGAGTCTTCTTCCCAGCCGCCGGTAGGCGAACGATTTTCGAGCGGCATGCGTGAGCTTGCCGGCACAAGAGCACAATACCGGCGGGCTCACACGATTCCGCTCACCGGAGTAATGTTGCGACGCTCAAAGTTTTTCGGTTCAGCGATGAACGATCGTCTTGAGCTTTGGGCACGCCTTCAAAATGGCGTCGCCCTTTTCGGTGAGGTTGTACGTAGACGCCTGCAGGAATTCCAGGTCAGGAAACTGAGAGATGATGGCGGCGTTTTCATCGTTGACGACGCTGACGTTTAGCACTCGGATTTCGGGGAAGTTATCGAGAACACCTTGCAGATCGATGCGTATCGAGTGATCGAGATCCCAGATTGAATCCGTCTGACTTCCGTCATAAAGATTCGCGTAGTACGGGCGGTTGACGCTATCATAAGTGATCTCGGTACTGCGGCTGCCTTTGTCCCGATGTTTTTTCCCTATTGCGAAGAACGATTGACGCTTCAATGGTATGTGAGTTGAAGTCGAATCGGTTCGATAATCTGGAACTATCGTCTGTTCTTTTGAGGCCAGAGGAGGCGCATTGGCAAGTGACTGCAGCAACCTTGCATCGATCGCGTTCGAAAAGAATCTTGCGGAGCCATCGGCGAGACAGAGGAAGCCTCCGTCGGGCCAAACGCCATAACTGTCCGGTCCGCTGTTGAGTGGTGCATTTAGTGGACGCCAATTGAATGGATATCCCCATGGTTGATAGTTTCCTGCTGCCTCGCCGCAGAGCCAGTTGTTGGCTGTTCCCGTGGTCATATCGTCGAGCGAAATGCAGTGATTGCGATGCATTGCATTTGGATTGGCCATGTAGTGCAACAGGCCATAGCCATCGGTCGAAAAGCATTCATCGACACCACGTATTGTCTCGCCAAGGTATGCCTGTTTGAACAAATAGTCCTGAACGGGATGATTCCATTGAAGGTTCATGTTGATTTGCGAGTACAAAGGCGACGCTTCAAGGTACGGCGTTAGTCGCGTAAACCAGCCATGTTTTGCCGTGCCATCTGCCTGGACGTCTCCTCCGAGCGGCAATTGATCAAACACGTCGTGATAGTTATGAATTGCCAATCCGAGTTGCTTCAAATTGTTCTTCGATTGAGTTTGCCACGCCGCTTGTCGAGCATTATGTACGGCTGGCAGCAGCAATCCCACCAGCACTAGAACACAGCCGACGACGATAGCGATGGCCACCCATTGGCGTCCGGGTAGTTCGCGTGGAGATTCGTTCGTGGTCATGGTTTCAGTCCGTCGAATGTTGTTTGCCGAAAGCAATTCTGCTCGAATGAGTATCGCGGAAAAGGAATTTGTCTGCGATTATGCGTCGATCTTTCGGCGGGAGGACGATCAAGGTACATTTCGCCCTGGTTGAACGGCCCGGCGTTGGCAGTTTGTTCGTTTAACCCGTGGCCGACAGGCCAGGTCGAGTCAAAACCTAGCCTGTCGGCCACGGGTCAAATGATCAAACACTGAATCCACATTCAATCAACAGGATGTTAGCCGCTCCAACCATGAATGGACACATGCAAACGGAGCCTCAGCAAATGACGGATCAGCGAAACGGACGACGAATCAGGGTTCCCGCCAGTCGGCGATTGAGCTGGGATCTTTTGTACTTTCATCGCGACGTCCCACTGTGCGCGCATGATCGACGCATGGATTTGTCAATCGTAGCTGCTGCGCGAGATGCGAGCACCGACCGTGTTTCCTGGCCTGCTC
>JANOZG010000574.1:0-4739 GCA_031429275.1 Planctomycetota bacterium | reverse complement strand
GATCGCGGTCTCTGTCTGCTGTCTTGTCAATGCAGTAAATGCTTTGAGTATTCGGCCGGTTGTCGGACAGACGCTGATGATCGACATATTGAAACTTTCAGACTGAGATTTGAATGTAGGTCGGCCCGGCCCCACAACCGGATGGCGAATCAGTTTTGATTCGACAAGACCCGACCAGTCACGCCAACCTACGCAGCCATTTTAGGACATTCCGCAAGGCAGATGCGACCAGATTCAGCGTATCTTTGGCAATGAGTATGATCACACGTCGACCACGAGCGATCAACACCGTGCGAGAATTCATGAGAGCTCTGGCTAGCCTCGGTGGCTTCCTCGGTCGCAAGCCCGACGGTGAACCCGGCTGGCAGACCATCTGGCGGGGGCTCGAAACCCTCATCTTCGCTCTCCTCGGTTATCACGCCGCTCTTAAACAATGTGGGTAAGGATGAGTCCGGCAGAAAGAACCTACCTTTACATTGTCGCTCAACGATCCAACTTGAGGCAACGTTTCGGAATTCTCAAAACAGTTCAAAACTTGCCACTCAACGTGCATTCAATGCCGTCCGGGCCTGTCGCGTAAAGTCTGCGGACTGCGAAAAGATTCACGCGCGATGCCAGAGGACTTGCCTCAAAAATCTCGCTGAATGCTGAACTGAACAAAGGCAACACGCTGGAACGTGATAGGGTTGAGCAGTTCGCTCGGGTGTCGGCAATCGACATAATTTCCGCGACCTTATTCGGCACGATGAAAGAACATTTTTTGTTCTTTGCCTCTGCCGAGCGTCCCACCTTCCAAAGATCAGGATTGATATCGATGAGCAATGCCAAGCCGTATCTTTTCGGCACGTTGCTGGGTGCGTCGGCGATGTACGTCGCTTTGCAATACCATGTAGTTCATTCACACGACGGATTCCAGATGGTGCCACGCACACCGCAGCATTCTGTCGGCCTCGCGTATGCGGACGTTCGTAGCTGGACACCATCGCAATGGACCGACCGCCCTGAACTTGCTCGCGCTCTGATGGCGCATGGTTCGTCGGATTTGATTTCCCAGTCCGTTGCTACATCTTTGGCCGACAGCGTGGCGGAAGAAAACTCGACTCTGGATCAACTGCGCACGTTTCTGAGCAAACCCTCGCCAGACGCTGCAGTGGGCTCCGCTGGCCTTTTGCAGATTCCCGGAACAACGCCACAGCCATTGAGCGTAGATTCTGGTTCTGCCGACGACGTGAATCCACTTCCGTTTCCTCGTGATGCCAGAAAGCGGGAATTGGCCGATCCCTTTGAGATGAAAGTCGCTCAGAGTGAAAGCACAACGAGCGATTCCGGTTCGCCAAGTTCTGCTGCTGCTGCAACACCATCAACTTCAGGAGGGGCGTCAAGATTCTCTGCGGCTGACATTATCGAAGGCTTGCGAAGCGATGCTGGAAGTCCAGTCGATTCATTCAACGCTGGCGGCAGAGCAATGAACGAAGGCGTAAAGGCAAACGGCACAGCGACAGCAAAGCCATCATCGACGTCACAGTTCACGCACGAGATGGAAGATAAGATGTTTGGCGGTTCAGCACCCGCGACAAAGTCTCATGGAAACTCAAAACCACCGGTGTCTGATGCCGCTCAGTCAACGTTTGAAGAAGTTTCGTCTCAATTGGAAAGTCGGGCTCAGGCGGCTCTCAACCGAGCTCAATCAGCCGCAACCGAGAAGGCTGGCAGCGTTTTGAAAGATGGAACAGCGTCGTCTCAGAATTACCTCCGCCAGAGAATCGAACAAGCGGCTCCTGAAGCTGTGAAGTCGTTGATTCCAAACAGCACCACCGGATCTGCAGAAAAGTCAGCTCAGACGAGCGGCTCGCTGCTGGATCAGTTTGATCCGTTTCTTGAATAGAAAACAGCGCCCCGCAAACCTGAAACCAACGCCGTGAACGATTCGTTGTTAGCCACGAAAAACACAAGAAGTCACGAAAAGGAAGTGGTTGTTAATGGTCCGTTTTTGTGCATTCTCGCGTTTTTTATGGCCAAATTGAACAAGCAGTAGTCTCGCGGGAGGTTACTTTTCAATGCTTGTCCGTCGATCTAAGATTCGCACGCAATTGAAACCATTTCAGTTTAGTGCTTTTCTTTTCACGACGAATCTCCGCTTCAATGCCCGCCTCTCAAGAGTTCTCCGAAATCAGCGTGCTGATTCCGGGATGTTCCATCGAAGACCTGCCCACGGATTTGCCTGAAGAGGACGCTGCAAGTTTGCTCAACGCCATCGCCTGCGCATGGCATCCGCGTTTATTGCAGCGATCTCACAGTATCCCCATTTTTCGTCAGGCGGAATCGCTGACTGGATATGCCGGGCGGCGCATCGTTTTTGTTCCTGCGTCTTCTGAATCGTGGATGCCTCACGAATGGCGTGCGATTTTTCGTGATCAGGGGCATATCGTCCTTGCAGGTTGCTCAAAACGCGAAGAGTGGCTGGCCGCGATTGATGAGGCGCTGGCCGCAGAGAAGAAAGACAAAGAAACACCAGTCGAAGAACGTGCTGCAAATGCCGCTCTGAACGCCGGCGGCGAAAACACCGCGGAGCCAGATTCATCGCAGTCGGAAGACTCTGCCGTGATTGATCCGATTCTTGTGGATCACTTTCTGTCTCTGGGCGTCGTCATGATGCAGGTGCAACTGTTGAGTCGTCGGCGACATCATTTCGTAGATGCCGATAACTTGCTTCTCAGCCGCGAAGTTCGATTGGCAGCTGACGCGTCACTGAAGGGAGACAATGCCACGGTTAAGTCACATATGATGAAGTGCTTTGAGCATCTGCGTGACACGCGGGAAAAATTCTATCCGATGAACTGCTACCTCCTGGACATTTGCCTGCCCGGTGATGATGAGACCAGTTCGGGGATTTCGCAGCTCGTTTCGTCCGTAACCACTGCGACTCGCTTGAATCTCTTTGCGACAGGTCGCGAACTGGCAGCGTGGATAGAGAACGACACAACACTTGGGCCCCAGCTGAAGCAAGCTGTTGACGATGGAACATTGACGGTGCTCACAGGCCACGATACGGAAACTCGCCTATCACTGGGATCGATGTCTGCAACAACAGCCGATCTTGAACGCTGTCGGGAGAAATACCGCGAGATATTCGGTTCACCGCCGCGCCACTGGGCTCGCCGGCGATTCGGCATGACAGCGTCACTGCCAGCGCTGCTGACATACTTTGGCTTCGAATCAGCTTTGCACATTGCTTTGGACGACGGTCTCTATCCGGACAAAGAACGCAGTCAGTTCGAATGGCAATCCCCGGACGGTTCGCAAATTCCTGCGGCATCGCGAATTCCACTTGCCATCGACAGTGCTGCTGGTTTCCTGAGATTCGCTGATCGATACAACGAGAGTATGCAGGATGACAACACGGCTGCATTGTTTCTCGCCCGCCTGCCGGAATTGAAAACTCCATGGCTGCACGATCTGCAGGTCGCAGCCAGCTACGCTCCCGTGCTTGGCGAATTTACAACGATGGATGCACTCGTCAATGTCTGCAGCGGCAGTCGTATGACGGAACGCTATCAGCATTCGGAATATCTCGCACCTTATCTCATTCAATCATCCGTGCTGAAAAGTGAAGCTCCTGTATCCGGCCCTGCTCAGTTGCGGATATTTCAGCAGGATCTGGAATCGCTTCGCACGCTGTTCGTAATGTCACGTCTGGTGAAAGCTGACGAAGACCTCAATGCCATCAATGATGGATTCAAGAAAATCGACGCGGAAATTGCTGCTCTTGAAATGCAACACGTGGATATTGCGACGACATTGTCTTCCAAAGAGGCGGCGTTGGAATCTGCAGCGGAATCGATCCGCAGTCAGCTTGCCGAGTCTTCAGACCGCTTAACTTCCGCGCTGCGATCTCGAATCCCGCAGCAGTCGTTGGACGCTCGCGGCTTGTTCATCACAAATACAATCCCTGCAGGTCGACTTGTTGAAATCACATGGCCGACAGCATGGAAACGGCCAGCCGCATCGAAGGCGATCGAGCTGGCAGAACGCACAGGTGACAATGAACGGATGCTGGTCAAACTGCCGCCGGGTGGATTTGTCTGGCTGACGGAGGCTGCGGCTGGCCAGGCAACGCAAACTGCTCTCCAGGCGATTCCGCGAGAGCCGCCGCTGGCGGAAGCGTTGATGCTGCGGAACCGCCATTTCGAAGTTACGCTCAGCCAGCGCACGGGCGGGATCGAATCAGTGATGTATCATCAGCAACGCGGAAATCGGTTAAGCCAGCAGATTTGTTTTCGTTACGAACGTGAACAGACTTTGCCCGACGACGGCAGCGGTGAGGTTCGTAGAGTTGCATATGCCACAGCACATTTGCTTGAATCTCGCATTCTTCACGCCGGTACAGTGTTCGCATCAACGGAAACGACTAGTGAATTGCGATCACCAGTTGAAAGTGCCGTCCTTGCAACCGTCCGTCAGGTCACCTCCATAGATCGCGCTCGGGCACGCATTCATGTGAAGCTGACGTTTGAGAAGATTTCCAACAAAGTAAAGGGTAATCCGTGGCTCACGTATTACGGTTGTCGTTTTGCGTGGGACAACGAAGCCGCTTCGGTGACTCGCAGCGTAATGGGGCAGGCTGCCGGTTTTCGTTCGGAGCGATTTGAATCGCCAGACTACGTCGAAGTCAGCGATCCGGATCATCGAGTTGTCATCGCGACTCACGGTCGTCCTTACCATCGACGATCCGGGCCACG
>JANOZG010000573.1:0-4078 GCA_031429275.1 Planctomycetota bacterium | reverse complement strand
TTCTTCGCATATTCAGGCGAGGCCAGCAGGATCGCCGCCGCGCCATCGACGACGCCCGAGGAATTACCGGCGTGGTGGACGTGCTTGATCTTGAGGTCCGGATAAACCTGGCGGATGAGGCCGCCGAACGTGTCGCCGGCTTCGTTGAGGGGGACTTCGGCCATCGCCTCGAAGGAGGGCTTCAGGGCCGCGAGACCTTCGCAGGCCAGCGATACAGCAACGGCGGTCTGTAAATCATCGACCAGGCGTTTTCTCCAGATTTCAGCGGCTGGTGCATATTTCCACCGCGCGAGTGCAGGATCAATCCAAAGACGCTCAGCATCATCAATCTCCGCATCCAGTGCGAGTAACGCTGCGGCAGACGACGATGACTCAGAATTTGCCAAGGCACGAGCACAGGCAAGTCTTACGCGTAGGTTCTTATTGGACTGCAGATGTTTCAAAAGTATGTCGGCAGCCGTTTCAATACTCTGCATCTTTGCTTCAGCAACACGGGCAAGACTCAGTGCTGCTGTTTCCAGCAATTCAATGTCTTCGATTTCTCGCAAGGTTCGTTCGAATAGAGGCACATAGCGAGCATCGAGTTTGTCGGTGTTGGGTGGTCCGATCACGCGTGGCTCTAAATTCATCCGCATTGGCAACTTGTCGAATCTGGCGATATGCGATATCTCCAGAGGTCCCCGATACGGACCTTTCGGAGAAAAACCAGGATCGGGCTCTTCGTTCTGCACTCCAGGTGGCTGGCCTGTTGGCGGCGGATCGGCAGAACCAACGATTTCCTGTCCGTTCACACGCACCTGCGGCAGAGCCAGCACCAAGGCGAGGAACACGACCACGAAACGTCGCAACGACCGGAAACTCTGAATACATGGAAATTGTCTGCACGACATAACAAAACTCTCGAATGCAAATCGATCAGAAGACAAGTTAATCCGGTTGACTCAAACGACGCACTCGGAAATACAGCACGATCAACAACAGGCCGCAGAGAATCGAACTGATCCACCATGCCGTCGGAATCAGATTAAAGTTTTTAAATCCCTCAGCCTCAATTGCACTCAAGGCAGCCGCCAGTGGATTGATCTGCAGCGTGCGTTCTACTACCGCATGACCAAACGGAGCGTCCAGATTTACCCAGACAAGCATCGTACCTGCAAACAACGAGATCAAAATGCCGTACGCCACAGTGGTCGCCACAGCTGTGGATCGAAAAAAACTACTCACGGTCGCGCTGATCAGCATTGCGAGCAGCGCAGCCAGTATCAGACACACCAACACCTGCTGCACTTGAGCCTGTAAGTTCGGCTGGATCAACATAATCACGGCATATCCCGGCAGCGTCGCACACAAAAGTAACGCCAACGTCAATACGACGCTGATGAGCTTTCCTCGCAGAATCTTTCCGGGCCCCATGGGAGTCACACGGAGCAGATTCCAGCTACCGGTTTCCATTTCCCCTGCAATCATGCTGGCGGCAAGCCCAGGCGTCAGCACAACGATCAGCGCCACTTGCAGCACAATAATGATCGCGCCGGTAAAGTTTACGCCACGAGATTCCGCGCCGCCGGCCGAGGCGAGCGTCAGCAATAAAGACAGCACCGCACAACCAGCAATGAGTCGCAGTAACCAGTGCAAGCGTCCGAATTGGCGACACCGAAATTCTTTCACCATAACGGGATTCAGATAAAACGGAATCCCAGCAGACCGTCGTTGCGGATCGACAAGATAAAGAACTCGCCGAGCTGCACGAATCCCCAGTGATTGTTCGTCTGTAATACACCCCTGGGATCGAGACTGATCAAGCAACGAATGGCTCAACCGAACGATACAAACAACACTGCCCGCAATGATGGACAGCCCAGTGAAGGTCAAATACCAAAACATAACGGAATGGGTTTCGCCGAGTCCGGAACCGTCAAGCGATCCTTGTCGCAGCAACTGCATCAGGGATGGAATCGGCGAAATCAACTTCAACCAGCCAGCTCCGCGAGCAATGGGACTGTCGCCACCCTTCATGAAGAAATCGGGAAACGTTGGCACGATCGTGATTGCAAACGTGACGCCATAGCTCCAGCGCAACGCGGCTTCGGTGCTGCGACAGTAGGTGCCGACCAATGTCCCCACGACGATCAGTTGAGTACAGACCAGCAACAGGAGACCATACAATCGCAGCACATCACTGGCTGTCAGCCCGCCCATGAGGAAGCAACACGCCATCGCCGGCAGAGTCGCAAACAACAGCAGCAAAACAAATCCCAGCATCGCGCCAGTCTTGCCGAAATAAATCGACGCACGCGACAGTGGCGAATTCAGCAGCAGTTCCAGTGTTCGTCCCCGAATTTCTCGCACCAAAGATGTTGATGGAAACACGGGAACAATTAGGATTGCCGCACTGAGCATGGCATACGTGAGCCATTGCCATGTTTCGCGAGCCTGCTGTCCGCTGAGATCCGAAATTCCGCTGGACGGCCATTTCAGGATCACCACAGTGGCAAACGCCAACGCTGTGGCAACCAAAATGTACAACGTCCTGCGGTTTCGCAGCAGGCCCAGCAACTCGCGTTCAATAATGACAAAGCAGCCGTTCATCGAACCGCCTCCGACGTCTGCAGAGCGGCCTTTGACGCGGCATCAGTTGCGAGATTCGTGCCCATGCGCTCTGCGTCTGCCACACGAGCGGCCGACACGAACGCTTCCTCAAGATCGCCTGCCACCTCGCGAAACTGAGCAATCTTATCACCCGCCACGATCAATTGCCGCAGCACTTCCGACATCGCCTCGTCAGACGAAGAAGTACGGCAACGTATAATCGATTCTGTTTCCGAAACTGTGACTTCGGCTGTCGGTTCCACCATTTTTCGAACCTTATCTCCTATTTGCGACAACCCTGCGGCAGTCAGAAACTGAATTTCAATCGTCCGCATTTGAGACAACTCGCGCGTCACTTCCTGCAAGGTTCCGAAAGCCCTGAGTTTTCCGCCAGCAACGATCGCCACTTTGTCACAGATGCGTGACAGTTCCGGAAGAATGTGACTTGTGACAATCAGCGTTTTACCTTCCGATGCCAGTCGCAGCAGGATATTTCGCATTTCAATGCGAGCTTCCGGATCGAGTCCGTTCGCAGGTTCATCCAGAATCAGCACTTCTGGTTTGTGCAACAACGTGCGTGCAATGCCGACGCGCTGCTGCATCCCGTGACTTAGACTTTCAACGTAGCGATCCTGCATCCAGGTCGCGTTGGTCAACTCCAGCACTTCCGAAATCCGGTTGCGACGTTCTTGACGTGGGATTCCGAAAGCGGCGCCGAAGAAATCGAGATACTCGCGGACACGCATGTTGTCGTAGGAACCGAACTTGTCCGGCATATATCCGACAAGGCGACGAACTTTGGCCAAATCCCTGACGCAATCCGCCCCGGCAATTCTTGCGACACCCGACGATGGACGGGACAATCCTACCAGGATGCGAATCGTGGTCGTCTTTCCCGCACCGTTCGGGCCGATAAATCCAAGGATGCTGCCGCGATTCAACGACAGCGATAGATTGTCTAAAGCAACAAACTCGCCATAGTGCTTCGACAAATTCTGGATTTCCACGACTGGAGCGTGATCACTCATATAAGTTGTTCGATCTTCTTTGCGTTTTTTGCCTGGCCCAATGCGGCCGCGTTGAAACACAGCCGTCACAATACTTGTCAGACAGTATACCCATGCCCGGTGCGTGCTCTTTTTTAAGGACGCGCTTCCGGTCGCAGTTCTATTCTGACGCAGCAGAATAGCCAGTCGGATTCAGAAGATCCAACCTCGCCGAGTGGATTACATACTGTCCTTACAGGCTAAAGCCAATTTAAGCTTTGAAATAAGCGCAAAACCATCGATTCAATCGCTGAAACGGCGACGATTGAATGCTCTCGGCTCCAATTTGAAGACATTTCCATTGAACCCCGATATCACCTGTCTCTGGGCTTGTCTTGTCCCACAGACCGGCATTTCCCCGCGTCGCTCATTCAGTGTCCTGCTCGCCGAATATTTAATTGCAGCGGATGGGCAGCAACATCAGGCGACTCGAAAATCTAAAG
>JANOZG010000572.1:0-4489 GCA_031429275.1 Planctomycetota bacterium | reverse complement strand
CTGTGTAATCGCCTGGCTCACAACATCACGAGGAGCCAGTTCCAGCGCGGGATTGTAATCCTGCATGAATCGATAGCCGTTGCAGTCCAGCAGATGCGCGCCTTCACCTCGGACTGCTTCCGAAATGAGATACCGTGAACTGCCAGCGATATAGAGCACTGTCGGATGAAACTGCATGAATTCCATATCTCGCAATTCGCATCCAGCCCGCAATGCAGCAGCATGCCCGTCAGCGGTTGCAATCTGAGGATTCGTTGTTTCACGATACAACGCCCCGGCCCCGCCAGTACAAAGAATCGTCTGCTTCGCCCAGACAAATGTTCGACCGTGATTGGGATTCCAGACCAGGGCACCGCGGCAATTCCCTTCGTGAGTCAACAAATCGATCGTAAAAGTCGTGGGCCAGATATCAATGTGCTCAGCTTCACTGGCACGACGATTCATGGCACGCATCACTTCCTGACCTGTCGCGTCACCCAACGCATGCGCGACTCGTGGATGACTGTGACCTCCTTCCAGAGTCAACGCCAGTTCTCCGTCCACTTTGTCGAACTCAGCACCGTATCGAATCAGATCACGAATACGCTGTGGAGCTTCGCGAATAACCAACTCCACTATGTCCTGATCACAAAGTCCCTTTCCGGCAGACATTGTATCAGCCACATGGTTCGAAAAATCGTCCAATGGATCAAGTACACCAGCGATGCCCCCTTGAGCATAAGCACTGTTCGACTGCTGAAGTGAGTCTTTCGTGATGACAACAGTGCGCAACGACGGATCAATAGCCAGCGCCGCTCGTATGCCAGCAATCCCGCCACCAATAATAAGGACATCCGTGTACAGGTGCGGCACACGTTTAGGATCGAATGGAACCAGATATCGACGCATCGTCGGGACTTGAATCGTGCGTGCATGCATGTTTGAGTATCGTTTTGAAGTCAGTAGTTGAAGATTACAGGCAAAGCAGTATCTGAATTATCCGCACACAATGACAACGAATTCACGAAAAATGCACAGCGCCGGATGACTGTAAAAAATCTGGGATTACACCCTAACCAAGCATTGCAATTTTTAACTGTTCCAATGTGGACCGAAGAACTTCATTCGTCCCACCAAAGACTTCGATCTCTCTGCGACTCGAATTGTACGGTTGCGAGTTTGTGGACCCTCTCCCATACCCAACATTAACACGGGCGAATGCAGCAGAATCAATTTCCGCCACTGGATCTACCACTTTCATCAAGACGGATTCGGGTGAACAGCCTGACCATTCGGACAGTTCACCCAAATGCGGAATTGCGTTTCCGCAAAGTTCCAGCTGCAATGGTCGATGATTCAATCGGTCAAATAGACTCTGCACTGACTCATTCAAAATGGGATGCCGCATATCACCTGCAACCTCGCTGGCTGGCTCAAGGACAAATCTGCGGTACCACATGGCTGGATGCGGAAGCACAAGATCTGGCGAATTAAAGACTTGAACTCCGTAGAGCACGAGATCCAGATCGAGGGTTCGAGGTCCCCAGTGACTTGTGCGAATTCTGTGAAATATGGTTTCAACGTCATGTAGCACGCGCAGCAATGCGATCGGACTGAGATTTGTGTGCACGACTGCAGCAGCATTCAGATACTCATGGCCCTCATCGGGACCGACAGGGCGAGTCGTGAAAATACGACTCGTTCGAATGTCGGTGCAACCTCGTAGCTCTAACTGGGCGAGCGAGTCAGCAAAAACCACTGCGGAAATGTTGACGTTACCGCCAAGGGCAATCAGACATTTGTTCAAGAGCCGCTCCCCAAAAATCTAAGAGGGCTCAATTGTAGCGAATTGTTGAAAAATGAAACGTTCCCTGTCAGGCTGCACATGAGTGCTCGTGAGACACTGTAAACCAGCATTCCTTTATATCAGTAACTTGTCACTTTGTCCTTAATGTTTGTCCACCAACCGCTTACTCCGCCGCCGGCAGAAGTGACGCCAATGATCAAAGCAGTGAGAATCATTGCCAGCAATACAGCATATTCGACTGCTGTCGTTGCGTCTTCTGATTTGATGAATCTCTTGATCGTTGCGAGTGTTCTCATGGAGTCGTTATCCAAGAGGGAATTTTGGGGGATCAGCAATTATGAAAACCTACGCCATAGCTTGGAGCTGCTGCCAAAAATCATCAATTTTCAAAGCCCAATCGACAATTCAACTCGCTCTCTCATACATACAATCTACAAGACTGTTAAAATCACTACCATTTACTGCTCGACGCTCCGCCAACCCCTTCAAATACCAGAAGCCTAATGTCTGACTACCCAACGCGTCTCGACTCAAGAATTTCAGAACTCAAGACCCCAGCCTTGATCGGCATAGATCCGCGCTGGGAACTTTTGCCAATGCCCATTAGGACAGCTGCAGAAAACAAGACCACAGATCGAATTAAGCGAGATGCATGGGCTTTTGAGGCGTTTGCAAAACAATTAATCGACATTGTTTCACCCCTTGTGCCAGCCATCAAACCTCAAATCGCATTCTTCGAACAACTGGGTGTGCCGGGTTTTACCGCACTACACTCAGTCATGAAATACGCACGCCAGGCTGGCCTGATTGTCATCGCCGATGCCAAACGCTGCGATATCGGTTCAACGGCTGAAGCATACGCCGATGCGTGGCTGGCGGGTGAAGATCCAGATGGTGCCGCGTGGCCCGCAGACGCACTAACGATTAATCCGTACCTCGGCACTGATTCACTGCAGCCATTTGTTGATCTTGCTCAGCGGCGGGGAGCTGGACTTTATGTTCTGGTCCGCACCAGCAATCCAGGGGCAGCCGAGTTTCAGGATCGGATATCCGATGAGCAACCACTTTTTGAAGTTGTTGCGCAAACGGTTCAAAGGCTCAGTGAGAATACTCGACTGCCGAATTCCACATTCGGATGCGTAGGCGCTGTCGTCGGCGCTACATGGCCAACTCAACTGCAGCACCTCCGTCGCCAAATGCCCTCCGTCCCGCTGTTAATCCCCGGCTACGGTGCGCAGGGTGGCACATCAGCAGATACGGCAGGCGCTTTCAATGCAGATGGGCATGGAGCAGTGATCAACAGTTCACGGGGAATAAATTTCGCGTGGCAGCGTAAGCCCTATTCAGAGGAATTTTGTGAAGATCGGTGGCAAGAGGCAGTCGCCGCCGCAACTCGTGACATGATTGCTGACCTCGCAAAACACACCCCCGCAAGCGCTCTTTAAAATTTGCTGCAGAATTCCAAACTCACTGATCGAGCATTGGATCCTGCGGCGAACACGAGTTTAATGCTGATAGAATACGTTTCGGAAAGTCCGCTCTCAATGTCTCGCGATTTTTATACCCTTGATGAACTTGTACAGCGTCTGGGCAGGGATCGCCGACAAGTAGAAAAACTTGTCAATCGTGGCGTCATCCCCGGGCGACGAATTGGCGGAGACTGGCGATTCAATGAGATTGAGATTACTCATTGGCTTGAACAGGATATCCGCGGTCTTGATGATCAGGGCTTAGCCCAACTGGAACAGTCCCAGCAAACCGGCATTCAGAATTCAAAAAGCCCAATTGCAGAACTCCTGCAGCTCGAAACCTGCGATGTGCCGCTGGATGCCGGCACCCGACCTGCTGTTCTCCAGGCATTGATCGAAGTTGCAGGTCGAACATGGCAAGTGTGGGATCCAGCTCTGATTCTGAAAGCCGTCAAAGATCGCGAGGATGTCATGTCAACAGCGTTTGAAAACGGTGTGGCGATCCCACATCCCAGAAATCCTTTACCCGATGCAATAGGTCAGTCAATCGTCGCCTTCGGAAGAACACTATCGGGCATTCCATTCGGTGCCCCGGGACGAAATCTAACGGACCTCTTCTTCATGGTCCTAGCGAAAGATGCTTCAACACATCTGCAAATCCTCGCAAGACTCGGCCGACTCCTCCAACGTGATGGATTCGTCGAAGAACTCCGCTCCAAAGAATCCGCGGCCGCAGCCCACGAATTCATTGTCGCCAGCGACAACTCAATCGTCATATAGCATCAAATGGACCATGGTTGGAAGCTACCCTGCCGCTGTGCCACTCTGTCAGCGATTTCCAGCAGTCTGCGTGGTCACGGAAGTAGTTGCCGATGCGGCACCTCTGGAATTGCAGATTCCGTGTGGCCATGCGCCGTGAAAAGCGAGACGATAGTCTCAACGTGAAACAAACCGCACCAAACGCGTACGCGGCGCGCGCAAAAAAGAAAGCGGTCACTGATTTCTCAGCGACCGCTTTCGGTATAAACAGATTGAGTTTGTGAATGGAGATTAACTGATAAGCCGTTTCAATGTTTATCGACGAATCAGATTCGTCAATGGATATCCTTAGAAAGGAGGTGATCCAGCCGCAGGTTCCCCTACGGCTACCTTGTTACGACTTAGTCCCAATCACGAGTTTCGCCCTAGGCACCTGCCTCCTTACGGTTAGCACAGCGACTTTAGGCGCCCCCCG
>JANOZG010000571.1:0-2151 GCA_031429275.1 Planctomycetota bacterium | reverse complement strand
GGCTTCTGCCGTGAGACTCAGGAGGGAATGTGTTTTGGTTTCCAAAGAAATCCTTGAAGAACGGATGGTCCTTGAGTTCTTCAGGAAGATTTCCTTGTTGAAAGGATTTCGCTGAGCGATTCGAAAAGGATTGTATGGTAACGACCGCTGGCAGGACCTTTTCCGACGCGCCACGAAATGCGTTTGAAAGTGACTTAGCGTAGTTGTGGGCAGCAACGCTTTGAGACGATCCCTGGGTGCTGTCGCTGGCTGACCAGTTGATTGTTTTTGTTGACGGCTCTGGCGATGCTCCGCAGTTGATTGCTGCAACGCCTCCGAACATCGCGGAAAGCAACACACCGGTTGCTATCCCTTTCACTAATATGGACTTCATGTTGTCTCTCCGTGATTGACCAGAGAATTCGACAGTGACACCGCTCGGCGAATGCTTGGCTATTAAGTTCACTGACTGGTGCTGAACGATGCTTCCTGGTGTGCACGCTGCGTGCCATTGGGATGATTTTGTTTCGGAGTGCAATCACTACGTGGATCGCGTCGCCATTTTGAATGTCGGATCACGGAGCGGTACTTTGAAGGCTCTGAACTAAACTCAGGTGCGATGGGGCAAGCTGCCGCGCGGGGCAAAATGCCTCGCAACAAGGCTCATGATTAAAGGTTGTGCTGACTACTCTTTGAGTGAGGTTTAGAGCAATAGATTTCGGCTGCGACTCATCCGACAGATCCGGCTGAGGAATCGCAAGTCCCGGGGTTCTCGCAGATGCTCGATGTCGCACCCGGACTTCCGCCAATCCCGGCTCAGTGCGTCTCGTTGCGGTCTGGCGAGGCTGTTTTTCTCAAATTGCCATCGAATCGGTGAAAGGCGGACACTGCCGGTTACTTAAACACGGCAGTTTTTCGTGATCTATTCATTGACGCAGCATCTGCGGATTCCAATACTATTTGTAACTGTACGCCTCCAAGGCGTCTGCGCATCCTCTCACAGCCGGGCCACGGTTTGGGAATTCTGCGAATGCATCAGGTACTTTGTACTTTTAAAACCTTGGCTTCGGTCTGTTTCACAGCATCGTGGCTATGTTTAAGTACGGTCACGTTTGCTGGTGATCCTCCATCGCTGGGGGCCATCCGAAATCACGATCATGCTCCGATTATCGTGCAATCACGGCCGGTCATTGAACGACTTCCGGTGAAAGTGATTTCTCCCGTCGACCTGCAGATTTCAAAAGCTGGTCACATTTTCGTTGCCGACGATGCTGCAAATTGCGTGTTCCGCCTAGATGCGGAAGGTGAAGTGAGCTTGCCGGTCCAGAGAGTTGGTAACATTCGAAGAATTCAGCTGGATGCTGACGGCAATCTTTACACACTGACATCGGATGCTCGCGAGTCGCAGATTCGGATGATCAATCCTGTCGGCCAGAGCGTTTTGTTGCACGAATTGAATTTTGACGCACATGCATTCGTGCGAGATGTCGCGGGGCAATTTGCCGTAACATCAAAGGATACCAATCGTGTTGTTCTGATTTCCAACACGGGCGAAATTACTGAATTGACTCGCCTGTATCAGCCTGTGTCCGACATAGTGCTGAACGCTGGCGGTCAGACAGAAGCCTTGCTGACATCTGGTGATATGGTGCATATTGCTGCCAGTGGAGAGGTTACTGCATCTGGATTTGCACCTGCAGGCTCATCACGTTTGATGCTGCAACCGGATGGTTCAATGCTGGTACTTTCAAAACGCTCAAACGGACAGACAAATCTTGTGTCGATTTCGCGAGATGCGAATCGCCCCAAGGAGTTCGCATCATTCGCCACTGTTCCCGAAGGTACTCAGGCGGTAGGCTTCGACGGCTTAGGGAACCTTTGCCTGGCGAATCCGGATTTGAGAGCCATCACGAAGGTCACAAGCCATTTCAGCATTCCCTGCCCGCATTGTGGTCGTGCAACGGAGATGATCTTTCGCAAAGATGTTGAGGCTACTGACTCGCCGGATACTCGTCGGTTTTGACATGTAGTTTTCCCGGCCACGCTATCTATGTCGGCAGCCTGTCGATTCAAAAGCTCACGGGCCTGTTGGTCTGGCAAGGCTCGTTTTTGGGGTACGACGGCCTTCCAGTCCGTCGATCAAGGGCTTCGCCGACGGACTGGAAGTCCGTC
>JANOZG010000570.1:0-13937 GCA_031429275.1 Planctomycetota bacterium | reverse complement strand
GCTCCGCCGTGAAGAGCCCACATGGGTGCACGTTGATGATGACTTGACGTGCGAGTATTCTACAGCCCAACGCGGCGATGTGGAACAGGCGAAGAGTGATGGCTGTTGAACGTCGTCTCTTGTGGGATCATCAAGGCGGAGTGTGATGGCTACTTTTTAGACAAAAATTTCAACTGAAACCTGCGATATGATTGTGATTGGCTGCGGCGGATTCGGATCCGCAGCGATGTATCACTTGTCGCGTCGAGGTTTGCGAGTGATCGGCATCGATCGTGTTCATCCGCCGCACGATCTTGGAAGTTCGCACGGTGAGACTCGTATCATCCGCAAAGCTGACGCCATGCCGCTCGCCTGATTACTACGTCGGTGACTTTGTCTGCTTGCAAAGTGATAGCAGGCCGGATAACTTCTTCCGCTCACCCGACGTCGAAAGGATCTGAAGCCATGTCCAATGAAAATCTGTCTCGTCGTGAACTGCTGCAGGCAACTGTCGCCGCTGGTGCGGTGGCTTCCCTGGCTTCAGTTTCTACAACCACTCTTGCTGCCACAAAGGAAAATGTCATGAAGGGTAATATCAAACACTCTGTCGTCTTCTGGTGCTTTAACGTCGCCGGAGAAAAATGGGATATCGAAAAAACCTGCGAAATCGCAAAAGGTCTCGGATGCCAGTCTGTGGAAATCTGCGGCCCGGAAGAATTCCCGACGATTAAGAAACACGGAATGACCTGCGCGATCGCGGCTAACGGAATGCCTGGGGCACCGTTCATGAAGGGGTTGAACAATCCTGCCTACCAGGCTCAGGTCATCGAATCGACTACAAAGATGATTGATGAATGTGCCGCCGCCGGTGTTCCAAACGTCATCGCGTTTACCGGTTACAAATGGAAAGATGCAGAAGATCCAACCAGCGGAGAGATTTCTCTCGAAGAAGGTGCAAACAACTGCGTCGAAGCTCTGAAGAAACTGGCCGTGCATGCGGAGAAAAAGGGAGTCACGATTTGTCTTGAGCATCTGAACACTCGCGACGGATCGCATCCAATGAAAGGGCATCCTGGCTATCAAGGCGATGACATCGACTACGTTGCCAATATCGCTCGCCGCGTCGGTTCAGCACGTGTGAAAATCCTGTTCGACATTTACCATGTGCAGCTCATGAACGGTGACGTGATTCGACGCATCGAACAGTGCAAGGATGTGATTGGACATATCCATACCGCCGGAAATCCGGGCCGTGGAGAACTCGATGACAACCAGGAAATCAATTATCCGCCAATCATGCGGAAGCTGGTGGAAATCGGCTACAAGGGCTTCGTAGGCCATGAATTCATTCCGACTCGTGATCCAAAGGCCGGTTTGAAACAGGCAATCGAGCTGTGTGACGTTTAATCGCCGGGGCGTGAATGACAGTCTGGTTTTGTTTAGTCAAGAGAATCAGGGGTGCGAAGATGAGTCGCAACCAAGTTGCTTAATCTTGCATCCGAATGGGCGAACTGCGTTTGCCGGGATGATGAAAGAGTGAATATCGGAAGTCCAGGCGTCCGAATAACGCAGACGTGATCCTTGCCGAAGTTTTCGGACATGCAATGAAAATGGCGATCATGTCGGACTGTATGCAGCCGACAGATCGCCAAAATTCATCGCTTGTAATCCAGGGACTCTATTTCTTTTCGAACTCAGCGTCGATCACATCGTCATCGCCCTTGGTACCGCCAGCCGCTGGTCCCGCATCTGTTGCTGCACCTTTGTCAGCGTACATGTGTTGAGCCAGAGCCTGAGATGCCTGCATGAGTTCATCGCACGCGGTCTTGATTGCAGCTGCGTCGGAGCCTTCCGCCGCCTTCTTGACTTTCTCCATAGATGCCTCAACCGCAGACTTTGACGAAGCATCCAGTTTGTCGGCGTGTTCCTTCAGAGTCTTTTCAGTCTGGTGAATCAGTGCTGATGCCTGATTCTTAGCTGCAGCCAGTTCCTGCTTCTTCTTGTCTTCATCAGCGTGAGCTTCAGCATCCTTTCGCATCCGTTCGATTTCTTCCGGCGAAAGACCGCTGGACTGCTTGATCTGAACCGAATGTTCTTTGCCAGTTGCCTTGTCTTTGGCAGACACGTTGAGAATGCCGTTCACGTCGATGTCGAATTTGACTTCAACCTGTGGCACGCCGCGTGGTGCCGGCGGAATGCCGTCCAGATTGAATTCATCCAGCAGACGGTTGTCGGCAGCCATCTTGCGTTCGCCCTGGAAGACTCGCACATTGACGGCTGGCTGATTGTCAGCGGCGGTTGAGAACGTTTCTGTCTTCGTTGTTGGGATGGTTGTGTTGCGTTCAACAAGAACCGTCATGATCCCGCCTTCGGTTTCGATACCGACTGACAGCGGAGTCACGTCCAGCAGAACAACGTCCTTCACATCACCGCCGATGATTCCACCCTGGATCGCAGCGCCAAGCGAAACGACTTCGTCAGGATTTACGCCCTGGTGTGGCTCCTTACCGAACATCTCGCGCACGAGCTTCTGTACTTTCGGAACGCGAATTGAGCCCCCGACAAGCACGACTTCCTGAATGTCGCTGGCTTTCAACTTGGCATCTTTCAACGCGTTGACCACCGGCTGACGGCAACGTTCAACAAGCGGATCGATCAACTCTTCAAACTTGCTGCGAGAGATGCTCAGCTGCAAGTGCTTAGCTCCACTGGCATCGGCCGTGATGAACGGCAGATTGATGTCTGTTGCCTGTTGGGAAGACAACTCTTTCTTGGCCTTTTCTGCAGCTTCACGCAAACGCTGTAGTGCCATCGGATCCTTGCGGAGATCAATGCCCTGTTCTTTTTGGAACTCTTTGGCAATGTAGTCAATAAGAACTTCGTCGAAGTCATCACCACCGAGATGCGTATCGCCATTGGTGCTCAATACTTCAACGAGTTCGTCGCCGACCTCCAGAATCGAAACGTCGAAGGTTCCGCCTCCAAGGTCAAAAACGCAAATCTTCTCTTCTTTTTTCTTGTCTAGTCCATAGGCCAGAGCGGCTGCTGTCGGCTCGTTGATAATACGCGCGACCTCCAGACCTGCGATCTGACCGGCATCCTTTGTTGCCTGACGCTGGGCATCGTTGAAGTAGGCCGGAACTGTAATCACAGCCTTGTTAACCTTGTGTCCAAGGTAATTCTCGGCAGCTTCTTTCAACTTGCGAAGAACAAGTGCAGAGATTTCCGGAGGCGTGTACTCCTTGCCATGGACATCAACCTTCACGTAATCCGTCACGCCGCCCACCACTTTGTAGGAAACCAGCTTCTCCTCGGATTCCACTTCGCGATGTCGGCGTCCCATGAATCGCTTGATTGAATAGATGGTGTTCTGTGGATTTGTCACGGCCTGACGTTTCGCGGGTTCACCAACCAGAGTTTCACCCTTTGTTGTGAAAGCGATGACGCTCGGCGTGGTGCGGCTGCCTTCCTGATTGGCGATGACGCGAGGCTCGCCGCCTTCCATGATGGAAACCACGGAGTTTGTCGTACCCAAGTCGATACCAATGATTTTCTCGCCAGAAACTGCCATAACGTTGCCCTTAAGTGATTTGTCGTGCTTGCAGAAACACAAAATCCGGAGTTGAACTGCCTGATGTCTTCACATCAACGAAATGTTGAGGCTTTTCCGGGATCGCCAGCCACTGCAAAGAATCAGTTTGAAGTTTGTAAGATTTGAAGACCGGCCTCAGGAATTGACATGGACCGCCGCTGCGGTTGACCAGTAAGCAGGTTCCATGCCGATTGCCGCAATTCACAGAAACGCAGAAAATAGGCTGTTTTGTTGGCTGTGCCTCGCTTAATCCCCACGTTTGAATGCCAGAGTGGCAGCTATGCTCCGTAGTTGAGTTTAAAGGCTAAGTGCCAAATTGGCCGCATTGTCAACGAGGTAGTGTTCATGCCATTCTGGCGTTGGCGTTAACTCGCTTTTTGAGCTTGACGCAGATTGTTCGATGTTGAATTGCGTAAGTAATTGAATCCGGGACGAGTCAGGCACATCTGGTTGATGGTCAAATGTCTTTCGGCAGCGGTCTTAAGTTGGGCTCGGCGTCCGGCTGGGGATGAAATTCGTGGGATTGTCTGAGACAAATCGTGGGCTGCTTGACATGGAATTTGAGCATTTGTACAAGCCCGAACTGAAATTATGGCGAGGTTCGGATCCTCACTTTAAGGCTTTGGGTCAAAGAGTGTGGTTAGACGGGCGCGGTTTTGCTTGCTCATGACGGGGCGAAAGATGCAAACCGGTCGGCAGTCTGGATCTTCGCTGGCACGTAAAAACCGCGAAGGTTAGGTACGCTGATGGCAAAAAAGTCGATATCCAAAACACCAGTAAAAAAGGTTGCTAAAAAGGCACCTGAGAAGTCTTCTCCAAAGCCTCGTCCGGGATCTCGGCCTTCTCCGGCGGCGGCCAAAGTCGCTCCAAAGAAATCCGTGACCAAGAAAGCAGCGATGCCGGTGACGAAAGCCACCGATGGGCCGGTTCGCACCAGTCGGCCGCCCGTAAGCGAGGCCCCAGTGGTCTCTTCGATGCCTCCGGAAATTGAACTTAGCAATGTCGATGAGCAATTGGTGTCTTTGATCAATAAGCGGACTTCGCTGTATTTAAAGAAAATGCAGGGTGTCGCAGCTCCTTCGAAGATTATGTTCAGCGAACTTGACCAGCAGCAGGTTTGGGCGATGATCGATCGCTGTAATCACGGTCCGCTCACGTCTGCTGAAATCAAGACGTTCTTTCGTCCATTGATGAGTGCAGGTCGGCAGCGAATCAAAAGCACTCGAGTCGCATATCTCGGGCCAGCCTACAGCTTTACCCATCAAGCAGCGATTGAACGTTTTGGTGAAGGATCGGATCTTGTACCAGTCAGCACGATTGCGACTGTTTTCGAGGAAGTGAACCGGGGGCATGTAGACTTCGGCCTGGTGCCCATCGAAAACAGCACGGACGGAAGAATCGTTGATACGCTGGATATGTTTACCAGACTTCCGCTGCGGATCTGTGGCGAAGTTCAATTGCACGTACATCACAATCTTTTGGCAAGATGCGATCGCAGCGAAATCACTGAGATTTACAGCAAGCCACAGGCTCTGTCACAGTGTCGTGACTGGCTCGCCAAGCACATGCCAAATGCTCGGCAGATCGAAGTCACCAGCACGTCTACGGCAGCTCAGTTGGCACGTGACAAGCCAAACGTGGCGGCCGTGGCCAGCCATCAGGCGGCAGTTCAATACGACGTCCGGATTGTGGCGGAGTGCATCGAAGACAATCAGAACAATATCACTCGGTTCGCCGTTATCGGAGATAGTGTGGCAGATCCGACCGGAACTGATCGCACGGCCATTCTACTGCAGATCCCGCATAAACCCGGATCGCTTTCGGATGCTCTGGAAGCTTTCCGTCGCAACAAAGTGAATCTGACATGGATCGAATCGTTCCCGCTGCGAGCGCCAGAAATTGGCTATCTTTTCTTCCTTGACTTCGAGGGGCATATTTCCGAATCCCGAATTAAGAAGACGTTAAAGGAACTTGAAGCGTTGCCACCAGATCGACTTGAAGTACTCGGTTCATATCCACGAAGTGAACCGTTGAAATAGCATTGTTTTATTTGTTCTATGAAAGTTGTGTGAAATCATGCGTCGTTTTTTGATTGCTGGTAACTGGAAAATGAACACGACCCGCCAGTCGGGCGTTGCGTTGGCTGGTGAGTTGGCGGCGGTTGCTGCCGAACAAGAATCCGGTGTCGAAGTTCTGGTTTGCCCTCCGTATCCATATCTAATTCCTGTCGCTGAGAAGATTGCTGGCAGCGCTGTTCAACTGGGTTCTCAGGATGCCTATTTTGAAGCACCAGGAGCATTCACGGGCGAAATTGCCGTTGAAATGCTGAAGGATTGTGGTTGCCGGTATGTGATTCTTGGTCACAGTGAGCGTCGCCATGTGATGGGCGAGACTGATGAGATCATCAATCGAAAGACTCGTGCAGTGATCGCCGGCGGCCTCCATGCCGTGCTGTGCGTGGGCGAATTACTCAGCGAAAGACAGTCTGGCCAGACCGAAGAGGTTCTTGATCGGCAGATGGAAGGTGCGTTAATCGGGGTGTCCGAAACGGACGCCGCCAACCTCGTAATTGCATACGAGCCCGTCTGGGCTATTGGTACAGGCGTCACAGCGACTCCCGAACAGGCAGAATCCGCTCATGAACATCTTCGCAATTGGCTCGCTACTCGCTATACTCCGGCGTTCTCCGAAAGGGTTCGGATTCTGTACGGCGGTAGTGTGAAGGCAGACAACGCCGAATCACTTCTCGGTTTACCAAACGTGGATGGAGCGTTGGTTGGCGGAGCCAGCTTAAAATCCGCCACTTTTGTGCCAATTATTGATGCAGCCCGCAAGCTTTCGACCGCAACCTAGATCCTTGGAAGACGAACGATATACCCCGTTCTGATACTCGAAAGTTGTGGCAATAAAGATTTCGTTCTGGACAGCCTCAGAAGGCGGTTCTTCTAACAAAAACTGAGTGTTTTTGTAACAGTTTGATTCAAGTAGTTCTTTGTCGTGAAACGGATTGTCAGATGTCATTTCTGATCGGAACTTTGAGTTTGTTGATGCTGTTGATCAGCCTGTTCATGATTCTGCTTGTCCTGATTCAACGCGGACGAGGCGGCGGATTGGCGGGTGCATTCGGCGGTATGGGTGGTCAAAGTGCATTCGGCACGCGTGCCGGTGATACCTTCACTCGCATCACGATTGTCCTCGCTGTCGTGTGGGTTCTGCTCGCCGGTGGCCTTGGCATGATGATGCGTGCCGAAACTGAAGCGGCGAAGACGGGAAAAAATAGTGCCTTTGAAGATGGCACAGAGGCCGGAAAAGACAAGACGAAAGATGACAGCGGCGATTTGAAATTAGATGACGCAGATGACAGCAAGGCAACTGAGCCTGTGAAGGGCGATTCAGTGGCACCAGGCAGCGAAACCAAATCAGACGCTGACGATACGAAAACACCAGAGGCTCTGAAAGCTGAAGCTGAAAAGTCTGAAGCTGAAAAGTCTGAATCGAAAGCCGAAGAAAAATCATCCGCAGAAGAAAATCCAGCCACTCCTGCGGAGCCTCCTGCCGACGCCCCGGCAGCTAACTCAGACGCCAAGGCTTCTGAACCGGAAGCGGCAAAGGAAGTTCCGGCAACTGAAGCCAAGCCTTAGTCTAAGTTTTTCGTCGAAGTGCAGACGTTCATTTGTGATCTCGCAAGTTAACGCTGGCACTTCAGGAAACACCCGGGTCGTCCTTTTGTAAGGTAATTCCAGCGTGCTGCTCAGCATGACAGGATTTGGCAATGCTTCGTTCGATTCGGACAGAGTGCATGTCAGTTCCGAAATCAAATCCGTCAATAATCGCTACTTAAAGTTATCCGTACGGATGCCGGATTCAGTGGCTCGCTTTGAAGCGGAAATTGAAAAACTTGTTCGTTCACGCGTAGCACGCGGTTCGATTCAACTTTCGATTCGCGTGCGTTTTCATGGTGGTCAAAGCGAATACAAGATTGACCAGGATCTGTTGAAGTCCTACCAACAGCAGTTGTCGGAGATTTCAGCAGCGGACAGCAACCGTCCGAATCTGGGGCATCTACTTCAATTGCCAGGCGTGGTCACTCAGACTGAATTGCCTGATGAACTTGTGAATTCTTTGTGGCCGGCGATCGAAAAGTGTCTTTCCGAGGCATTGGATCATTTCGATGATTTCCGCCAGCGTGAAGGCGAATCTATGCGACAGGACATGGAGCGTCAGTGCGAGGTCATTGAAACTGCGGTGAAAAAAGTTGCCGAACTTGCTCCGCAGGTTGTCACGGAATACCGCGACAAGATCCTGGAACGTGTTCGTCGAATCATTGGTGATGCCTCAATTTCTGTGAGCGAAAATGACGTCATTCGCGAGGTAGCGTTGTTTTCGGATCGCTGTGATATCAACGAGGAAATCACGCGTCTTCGAAGCCACATAGGACAGTTTCTAAGATTGCTCAATGGAAACACATCTCAGGGCCGCAAACTTGAATTCATCGGGCAGGAGATGTTCCGTGAAATCAATACAACTGGTTCCAAGGCGAACAACGTGACGATCGCTTTGAGTGTTGTGGAAATGAAAGCTGCCATCGAACGCATGCGAGAAGTGCTGCAGAACGTTGAATAACATACAAAGCGAACAGAACAAGTAGACTGGTCTCAATGGTTCAGAATGGACCAAAACGCATTGTCGTACTGCCAGGTCCCAGCGGAAGTGGAAAAACAACACTCGTGCGGGAACTGGTGGCACGCGCAGAGGTACGGCTGATAAAATCGGTCTCAGCGACCACCCGACCGCCCCGGCCGGCAGAAATTCATGGGGATGACTACTGGTTTCTGACCGACACGGATTTTCGCGAAAAGCTGAAAAACAATGAGTTTCTTGAACATGCCGAGGTTTTTTCCTCGGGCTTTCTTTATGGGACTTTAAGATCAGAACTGGATCGAGCCTGGGAGCAAGATGGTTGGGCATTCCTGGAAATCGACGTCCAGGGAGCCTTGAAGGTTATGCAGCAGTACCCAAATGCTGTTACGATCTTTCTCAAGACTCCGTCCTCAGGTGAGTTTGAACGTCGATTGAGAGCTCGGGGAACGGAATCTGAAGAAGTGATACAACGTCGTCTGGCGACCGCAGAACGAGAACTGCAGCTGGCCGATCGATACAAATACGTGGTTGTGAATGATCAGCTGGAAGCCGCGGTCAGCGAGATCTGTGCGATACTGAAGGCGGAGGAGATGGCTCAAGATGCTTGATGAATTTCGTGAAGACGCAATTGCCCGTAAAGTTGGCGGGCGATTCAAACTAACAGCCATGATTCAAAAACGCATGGTTGCGTTGAATCGCGGCGCGCGACCGCTTGTGGATCTGAACACAAAAGATCTGATGCAGATTGTCGTTGCGGAGATTATGGGTGACAAGATTTATCTTGATGACTCCGGCAACGTGAAGGCAGCTAACGATCAGTCCTCGACTGTCGATAAGCTCGACCGACTGCTGGCCGATGATGGTGGCCCGGGGATTGATGATCTGTAACCGTTGATTGTGAAGATCAGCCATGTCCAGTCACCTTGCCAACCGTGAAATTCTACTGGGCGTCTCCGGGGGTGTTGCAGCTTACAAAGCCGCAGACCTCTGCAGCCGCCTTGTGCAATTGGGGGCAAAAGTCTCTGTGATCATGACAGAATCTGCGCATCAGTTTATCGGAGCGACAACATTTGAAGCGCTGACCGGGCGACCCGTGCACAGCCATGCGTTTCAAGCTCACGAGCATTTTCAGGGCGAACATATCGGGCTGGCTCGGCGAGCCCAGTTGGTTGTCATCGCACCGGCAACAGCTCAGACACTGGCCAGACTCGCGCACGGGATGGCAGATGATCTGCTGAGCACAACGATGCTGGTTTCAACATCGCCTGCCATACTTGCACCGGCCATGAACTGTGACATGTGGGCCAAGCCCGCTGTGCAGCGCAATGTCGCGCAATTGAAAGAAGATGGCTACCATTTCGTGGGTCCGGAAGAAGGCTGGTTAAGTTGTGGCCAGGTTGGTTCCGGCCGCATGGCAGATCCAGGTCAAATTCTGCGGGAAATGGAGTCCGTGGTGGCAGGCAACACTACGCGATGAGAATTCTGATCACAGCCGGACCAACTCGCGAATACATCGACGACGTGCGATTTCTTTCCAACGCCAGCAGCGGGCGGATGGGATATTCGCTGGCGATGGCCGCTATTTCCGCTGGACACGAAGTTGTGCTTGTGACAGGGCCTGTAGAGCAGCCAGCGCCGGCCGACTGCGAAGTTCATCGCATCGAAACCACGGATCAGCTGCGTCAGCGGTGCCTGGAACTTTTTCCAGGCTGCGATGGTGTTATCGCAACTGCTGCCGTGTGCGACTATCGGCCCAAATCACGAATCACGGGAAAAATCACAAAGACGGGCCAGCCGATGGTACTGGAGCTCGTAGAGACGTCCGACGTGTTGGCAGAACTTGGCAGCCAAAAAGGACATCGCTGGATTGTTGGCTTCGCATTGGAGTCCCAGGATCCTCGCAACAACGCGATGCGAAAACTGCGCATGAAGAATTGTGACTGTATCGTTCTCAATGACACGTCAGCCATCGGCTCGCTCACGAACTCCGTTGAGATCCTGTCGCCCGATGCTGAAACGATCGCAGCCTTTAGAGGCACAAAACAGGACGTCGCTGACAAGATTCTGCAATTGATCGAGACTTCAATTCACGGTCGACGTTCGTCCTGAAGATACGATATCTCTGGCTTGTAGAGTGTCATCGCAAGCGGGCTAATTCACGTCACTTGCCCAGCCAGCTTGCCAGTCGAGCTTTTTGTTCGTCAGATGGTTTGGCGACGGGTTTCAATTGCCACTTTTGAGTCGGCTCTGGAACAAGCGTGACCTCAAGTGTCTGAATCACTCCGCGGCGAGAGATCAGTACCTGAATCGCATCAGCAGTTCCAAGCTGTTTGAGTTGGTCTTTCCAGCTCTTTGGATTGGCTCGATATTGATTGAACGCCAGCAGTTCATCATCCACGTTCAATCCAGCAAGCACAGCTGGCGATCCGGCAATCACGCCAGTTATTGTCAGCGGCCCGTTGCCGTCCGATGTGTTGACACCGAGCCAGGGTGATGGCGTCTTCGCGGTTGCAACGTTTTTGGCGTCGTTGTCCTCTTTCTCCAAACCCGTCGTCGCTTGAGCTTCTGTCTTTGGCGGGTCGGCGGCTTCATCGGAGTCCGCGGATTTGTCAGAATCCGAGTCTGGTGTCGAAAAATGCAGACCCAGCCAATTGGTTGCTAGTTGATAGTCCAGTTCGTCAGCAGTTTCGACATGCTGAGCCAACCAGCCCGCCATCTCGGTTCCGGCAACTTCGCTGACAATCAAAGCAAACTCAGCCTCGGAGAATCCTTTGAGGCCCGAGTGTCGCTGAAACAGCAGTCGCATCACATCATCAAGACTCTTGGCGTTGTTCGTGACTTCACGAATTTTCGCGTCCAGCAGGAATCCGACAATGCCGCCTTTGACGTAATAGCTGACTCGACTGTTCGCACTATTTTCATCGGGCCGATAAAACTTGATCCATGTGTCAAAACTTGATTCCGCCAATGACTGCACGTTCCGGCCGGGGCTGGTCTGTAACTTTTCAATATTCTTTGAAAGACGCTTCAAATAAGATGCTTGACTGATCAATCCGGCTCGCACAAGGACAAGGTCTTCGTAGTAGCTCGTGATTCCCTCAGAGACCCACAAGCTGCGAGTGTTATTCTCAGCCTCGTAATCGTATGCAACAAGATTCGCTGGACGCAGGCGTCGTACGTTCCAGGTATGAAAGAACTCATGGCTCATCAGGCTGAGCCAATCTTCATATTTTTCTTTGTCGCGGAAATTCCAGCGGCTGGTCATGACAAGCGTGGAATTGTCGTGCTCAAGTCCTCCGCTGGCTTCGGAAATGACATTCAGAAACTTGTACCGCGGATAAGGCACCGTGCCCCAAAACGCTTGCTGCTGCGTCACAATACGCTGAACGTCGGCTGTGGCCTTCGCAGTATCCCACAATGAACTGTCGCCGAGCGACGCCACGACGTGATTGACTCCTCCTGCATCAAAATCCTGAAGCACGGGATTGCCCGCAAGAATCGGTGAATCCACAAGCTCATCAAAAGACGCGGCTTTGTAAGTGTGTTCACGACCTGCCACGGCTTCGAGTGATGTCACTGTACGAGCCCAACGACGCGGAAGATCAAAATGGACTCGATGTTCGACAGATGGAATATCGGCTGGCGTCAGAAATGTGGCAGCCCCGCACAGCACGGCCATCTCATCGTCAACCCAGTTGGATCGAACGGACATTTCATGGCAGTAGACTCGCCACGTAACAACAACATCTTTTCCTGCAACACACTTGACCAGCCAGCGATTTTTCGAATTCTTTTCAATTGTTATGGGCACTTCCGGCGTAGAGACCACAGACACCTGATCGACATGCCGCGAATACTCGCGAATCAGATAGGAACCCGGTGTCCATGTCGCCATCATCAGCGAAAGTGAATCTGTTGCAGGTGCTGGAATCGTAAGCTTCAGGTGAATGTAATGAGCCGATCGATCGTCAAACGACACCGTGTAGTCGAGAGGCTGAGTCTGTTGAGCAACGGCAGGCAGCGAAGGAATCACGATGAAAGCGACGGCAAGGAAAGCTGATCGACACATGATGGGCTGGTGTTTCCGGCAGCAGGAACGTGATCGGAGAATTCAGCATCAGAATAGCGACGGAGGAAAGTCCGTGTTAAGCGAATAGCTGACAATTGACAGATCTAACGCGACTTTTTGATTCACAGGTTGCAACACTGCAAATGGTGAAGTTTCGCAATTTGGCGAGTCCTGAACGCCAAATACCATGGCAGTGGTGTTTCTCGAACGGTCCGAAGCTCGTCCAAAGGCGGATAAAAGCTGCACTTTTGATGAGAAATGCGTTACAATGCTGCCACGTACGCGTCGTGTAAAGTTTGGCAAGGCAGTTGAAGTATGTTTGCGGATCGTGTCATTATGTATTGTCGCGCTGGTGACGGCGGCAATGGTTGCACCAGTTTTCGTCGGGAAGTCTACGTTCCGCGAGGTGGCCCGGATGGCGGCGACGGCGGTGATGGTGGAGATATCATCATTCAGGCCGACGAAAACAAAGGCTCACTCGGAAATCTGGTTGGTCACCGACACTGGAACTCAGATCGCGGCCAGCACGGCATGGGATCAGGGTGTACGGGCCGCTGCGGCAAACCGACCGTGATTCTTGTTCCGCCTGGAACGTTAATTACGGATCTTAAACATGGTCACTTGCTGAAAGATCTGCAACACCACGGTGAATCTGTCGTGATTGCAAAAGGCGGTCGGGGCGGTCGGGGCAACACTCGATTTGCGACTCCAACCAATCGCGCGCCGCGAGAATCTGAAGAAGGTCATCCTGGTGAGTATCGCGAGATTCAGCTTGAACTCAAGATGATCGCTGATGTTGGATTGATCGGAAAACCAAACGCCGGGAAATCAACACTGCTTAGCCGAGTGTCTCGGGCGACTCCTGAGATCGCCGATTACCCATTCACGACAAAGTATCCGAATCTCGGCGTCGTGAGCCTGGGGTATGATCACGAGTTCGTGCTTGCCGATATTCCGGGGCTTATCGAAGGCGCTCATGCCGGCGTTGGCCTGGGACACGATTTTCTGCGGCACGTGGAAAGAACTCGACTGCTGGTTCATCTGGTCGAACCTGCTCCCATGGATCAGACTGATCCGATGGATAATTATGCTCAGATTCGCGAAGAGCTTCGTCTTTATGACGCAGCCCTCGCGGAACGACCAGAAATTATTTGCGTGACCAAGGCGGAACTTCCTGATGCGGAAACGTGTGCAGAATTTCTGCGAGAAGTGACTGGCAAGGAAGTGTTTTTGATTTCCGCAGTGACCGGAAAGGGCATTCCTGAGTTAACTCGCTTGATCAATAAGCGGTTGCAGGCACTAGATCCGATTGTGGTGAATCCTGTTCCGTAAACCGATCTGCCCTGAAATCAATATCCCTTCTGCTCGGTGTTTTCAAAACGGTTCGGTCGCTCGAACGATGCATATTGGATGGATACAGCATGAAAGTGTTACTGGCCAATCCTCGCGGTTTTTGCGCGGGGGTCAACATGGCGATCGAATGTCTGGACGAAGCGATTCGTCGCGTTGGCGCTGGCATTTACGTCTATCATGAAATTGTCCACAATAAATATGTCGTCGATCGTTTCACGCAACAGGGCGTGAAGTTCGTGAATTCACTGGATGAAGTCCCGGTCGGCGGTATTTTGCTTTTCAGTGCTCACGGTGTGTCGCCGG
>JANOZG010000569.1:0-5567 GCA_031429275.1 Planctomycetota bacterium | reverse complement strand
TTGCGAGCGACAGCAGCGTAATCGATCTGAGCTTTTGTCGTGATCTCACCGGCAAGAACCACAAGGTCGGTCGTGCAAAGTGTTTCGCACGCGACGCGAGACATTGGATCCTGTGCCAGCAATGCGTCAAGAATACCATCTGAAACCTGGTCGGACACTTTGTCCGGATGTCCCATGCTGACTGATTCGCTCGTGAAAAAATAGTTCGCCATTGTTACCTGATACCTGCGTGCTAAAGCTGATTGAATTTGAAACGCGACGTGAGCACGATTTTCGGCAACATGCCGAAAATGCAGTCGGAAGTCTAGGCAAGCGGTTTAGCTGCCACAACAGATATCCCAAAGCAAAAAACCAATGCCGGGATTCGGGAAGCTAAAAGAGCGGCATGACCGGACTGGAGTCACTCGCCGTGTAATCGAATACACTGCTTCGCTGAGGCAGTCCAATAAGAGGCCGAATTATGGCCGAACCTCGGCGAGCGGCAGGGCGTCAGCCCTCGTGTATTTGCTCTCCTTTCGTGCGGGCACAATTTTGACCAATCGAACCTTCCCCCAAATCTGACTGAAACACGCTTACTGGCCAAGTACGGATTGAACACGAATCGCACTCGGAGGGCTGACGCCCAGCCGCTCACCTGGATTTCCATTCACTACGAGCAGAGATATTGATGATCAATGACCATCCACTGTCGTCGTACTGGAAACTTGATCCAGACACGACCTACCTGAATCACGGATCTTTCGGCCCTTCCCCGCTGCCCGTTCAGCAGGCTCGGGAAGCATGGAGTGCACGGCTGGAGCGTCAACCAATGCGTTTCTTCTGCCAGGAAATGGAAATTGAGCTGGATCGCACGTCGGCCGTACTGGCGGAGTTTTTGAAGACTCAACCCGATCGACTGGCACTGATCGATAATGCAACAGTGGCGATGAACGTTGTCGCCACCAGCATCAACCTGCAGCCCGGCGACGAGGTTCTTCTCAACGACCATGAATACGGTGCCGTAAAAAACATCTGGCAGGCAAGGTGCCGAGAAGCCGGAGCGAAGCTCGCGACTGCGATTCTGCCATTTCCACCATCGCCAGACGAAGTCGTCACGGCGATTGAATCGGCAATAACGCCACGCACGAAACTGATTGTCGTAAGTCACGTCACGTCGGCAACAGCCTGCATCTTGCCGATCAAAGCCATTTGCCAAATGGCCGCACGACATAATGTCCCTGTTTGTGTTGACGGGCCACATGCGATTGCGATGCTTGACGTGAATCTCAACGATCTTGGCTGCGACTACTACTGCGCCAGTGGTCATAAATGGTTGTGCGCGCCGTTTGGTAGTGGATTTCTGTGGGTTCATCCGCGACATCACTCTTCCATTCGCTGCCCGATTGTCAGTTGGGGTGGGAGTATTGCTGGTCGAGCGGCCTCGTGGAAAGACCGAACAAACTGGCTCGGGACTCGCGACCCGGCTCCATTGCTTGCGATGTCCGATGCTGTGAGATTCTTCACCTCAGAACGAATCGCACAGTTTCGTCAGCATGCTCACGAACTTGTCAGCTACGCCAGAAAGCGGATCCTGAACATGCAGGGCGTTGGGACGTTTTGCACTCCGGAGGAATCTGATTTCGTGAGCATGGCCGCTGTTGAGTTGCCTCAGCCGCCCGGATGGAAACCAGGCTATCATGGATCACCGGATCCTTTGCAACTCAAACTTCGCGACGAACATCATATTGAAATTCCAGTTGGATCATGGAACGGCCGTCGTTTTCTGCGCGTCTCAGCACATTTGTACACAACCAAAGCGAACATTGATTGCTTGTTGGATGCTCTGGAAACGCAATAACGCTGGCCAAGCGATTGCGCATTTGAAACACTACTTCAGATTAAAGTGAACGCACGTCGTTATTTAAAACTGGCGACACTCATAAATCAACGAGTTGTACGGGAACGTCGCATCTCATGCCAGAATTCAATCCATTCGAAGCTCCTGCGGAAGATTCTCGGGTAATTGCCCCAGCGCCAAGCATACACATCCTGCTCTTGAAGAGATTTCGTCAACAAATGAATGCACTGGGCGCGGCGTGGATACTATTTGGAAGCGTTGGGATGGTGGCCAGTGCGGTTATGATGACGAGATCCCAAAACACACGCTTAAGTGAAAGTGTTGAATTCGTTGTCGTCATATTGGTGGCGATTATCAGTATGGTCTGGTTTCTCCTCGGTGTTGCGACGTGCCTCAAGAATAGCCGGGCCGTGTATTTTGGACTGGGGATCACATATTTGAGCTTGCTGGGAAATCTGATGAGCTTCAACATCTGCGGATTGGTGATCGTGATTCTTGTAATCATCCAGGGACATCGCGTCATCGGATATTCCAAAACACTTCTAGCAGCGGGAATCCCGTTGGATTCGAAACCGTAACATGAAACCTCGTGAGTTATTCTTCGGAGGTCTGCTTTTTGCCGTTGTCGCAACGACAACATGGCGCATCCTTGCGCCACGTGATTTCACGGACGTTTCTGTGACCGTCACCGATGATCGCCCCGCACCGGTATTTCAATTGCTGGATCAAAATGGACGCCCCGCTCAATTGCAGGGCTACCTCAACCGTCATCGCATTCTGCTGGTGTTCTTTGACGGCAGGAAAGGAATCAACGGCGATCCGTTGATGGAGCAGATTCGAACATTCGCCCCTGCCATCAAACGCACGGGTGTCAAGCTGATCGCGGTCTCTACGCCTTTGACTCCCGAATTCAAATCGCATGCAGAGAATTATCCTTTTCCTGTGCTTCGCGATAACTGGTCCGGGCAGCCCGGGTCGAGTTCAGTCAAATGGGGTACAGCGATACTGCCGACAAAGGATGCCATAGCACCAATCAGGCCAGCAATGTTTGTGATCGAACACACAGGAATGGTTGAATGGGAAGGCGACACACCAAAGCCGGTGGCCGATCCCGCACTGTTCCTGACTCAGCTGATTGCCGGTAGCTAGCGGATATGAAAGCTCACAGGATTCGACTCGCTGGCCCATGGGAAGCACAGCTGCTGGACAATGAATTGCAACCCGTCGGTGACGTGCTGGATTCCCGGTTGCCTTATTCAATAGTCCTGTCGCCGGATCAAAAGGGAGTTCAGCTGCTGCGGGGATTCCATCGCCCGACTGGCATTGGCCAGAATTCGGTTTTGCGCATTATCCTGAAGGCAAATCAGAAGCCGCACGAAGTTCGTATTAACAGCACACTGATCGAAGTCGTCGCTGCAAGCGATATCGGCACTACGAACTCAATCGACAGTCACGGCGAATTCTCGATCGATATCACACACTTCATTGCACCGTTCAATGAGCTGAGTGTGAGTTTTTTGGTTGAGTCGTCGGAAATTCCAGCCGCGCTGGAGACGGCGTGGCTGGAAATTCAGGACTGAACCAAGGGCTGCGAATCCGAATTGCCCTTCAGAAGGTTCGCCGTTTGTAACGCGGTCTCGTATAGTCTTTCGAAGAGCGATCATCTCTCTCAGACTGACTCCTGCGAAAAGAGCCGGAAAGGCGTGCTGCGTATGCCCGGAAGACTGGATGTTACCGACGACGCCGATCTCGCGCGGAGGTTGCTGAAGAACGACCAGAGCTGCCTCGAAGACATCCTGCGCCTATTTGGACAGGGCATATTGGGGTTATTGAGACGGCAGTTCTGGGAAGTCCTGCGGGAAGAAGATTTCGAGGATGTTTTATCAATTGGCCTGTTTCGATTGTGGCTGAATCGAAAGCGATTTGAGCCTGATCGTGCATCACTGCGGGTCTGGCTGTATCGAATCTGTGAGAACGTCGCTCGAGATGTGCTGCGAATGGGATGGCAGAAAACTCGCGCTCGAGAAGTGAATTCCAATAACTCGCTGATGGGCCGCTGCGAGCCAGCGATGTCGTTACAGCATGACGCTGATGGCGAAATGATCACCGAGACTCCACTGGCGGCGGTGCATCATGACCTGAAAGAAGTCCTGAGCGAAATTCCCGATGTGCAGCGTGCCATTCTGCTGGCGGATGCAGCAACGCGTGACGGAGTCTCGTGCAGTCAACGATTGAGCGATGAACTCGGAATACCACCCTCAACCGTGCGAGTTTACCGTAAACGCGCGCTGGAACGAGTGCGCCGCGAGCTGACGGCGCGTGGACATGGTTGTGACGACGGCGGCTCGTAGGACGGCCTTCTTTGTCCGTCTAGATTAAAACAATTTGAAATCTCAAACCTCAAATTCACACGAGACACTCCAATGAATGAAGACACTTTGAATTCTCAAGACGAATCAATTCGCCGATTAATTGCCGAAGCCGTCGCACCGCAGTCTTTAATGGACGCAGACATCGAAGCGATGCTGACATCTGCGGACGTAACGACACCTCTCAGCGATGAGCAGTTGCGTCGCCTCGTTGGCAAGGTTCAGAGATTGATCGATACGGCGGATGACGCAGATCGCACCGTAACTTCAACGGCGCTGCCTGAGGTCGTTGTGTCTCAAGTAACCCATCACGCATCGCAGCCACGGCTTGTCATGGTGTCAACAACAGATATCACGTTTCGCGGCAACCGCAAGGCCGCGATCGTCTCATTACTCGCGTCGCTGCTGGCGCTCGTATCGGTGGTTGTGCTCACGTCGAACGTCCCAGTTCCGCGTGCAATTTCACAGAATGATCAGAGGAACATGTCGCTGAGTATAGTGCTCACTGATCTGCAGCGGCGACAGACGTTGCTGCGCACTGATCGGTATCTGATGACCGCAAAGCCAAAGGCCGAGACTCCGCCAATAGTCAAAGTTGGTGTGGGCGACGAGATTTACACCAGCGAACTGGAACGTCGTCGCGTGTCGTTGCCGGATGGCTCGGTGCTTTACGTCAACAGCAACGCCCATGTCAGGATTGTGTCGGAACGCCGCGTTGAAGTTGCCAAGGGCGAGGTGTTTGTTGAAGTTGTGCCCATATTTGCGCCGCATGGCGCTAGCCAGCGGGTAACTGTCGATAACGCACCGACGGCTAGTGCCGTGCCGCTCAGGTTTGAGGTGACAACGCCTAGCCGCACAATTACAGCGCTGGGGACGAAGTTTGCAGTGATTGTCGATGAAGCCGAAACCGATGTGGTCGTGACTCAAGGCAAAGTGAAGGTGTCAGGAGTTGAAGAGGTTGTCGTGGCCGGGAAGCAGCTTCGTTCTGCGGGGGAAACAATCCTAACGGCGGCCACTTCGGCTTCTTCGCAACTGGAGTGGACTCGCGACCTGATGGCGGCTGCGACTGGCCCGCTGGTGGCGAAGAGCGAGTATTCTGGCGGCGCGCTGGTGACGGTGGATCCAAATGGGCAGAGTTCTAAATTGAGTCTGCGGAATTATCACGTCGACGTTCATATCGAAGACGGGTTCGCTCGCACGACGATCGATCAGACATATTTCAATCACACGCATTCACGGCTGGAAGGCACTTTTCATTTTCCGCTGCCGACCGATGCGTCATTGTCGCGACTCGCAATGTACGTGAACGGCAAGCTCATGGAAGGAGGTATGGCCGAACGCGATCATGCTCGCAACACGTT
>JANOZG010000568.1:0-3961 GCA_031429275.1 Planctomycetota bacterium | reverse complement strand
AACAAAGGAAGAGTTTTGGATTCGTATCCGACGTGGTCCTGAAACTCCCTATCCGGAATGCCTGCAGTGGAACGGGCTACACACGCGCTGGGACGTGCAATCCTCTGGTTTTGGTCCATATGAACAGGTTCGAATGGCTCGAGAAACCGGAGGCATTTTCTTTGTACTTCCTGGCGAGGAGGTCACGCTCGTGGGACAAGGCGCGAACGATCAACGCAAATATGAATCCTTGGCGATGCGCGAGTATGAGCCAAATCTTCTTTCACGACCAGATTACGTCCGCGAACGTACAGGAAGCACCTTTCGCGAAACCGTGTGGCAAGTGATCGCTCGCCTCAACCCAAATGGCGATAAATTGTTGTTTCAGGAGCATGATCCAGAACTCAATATTCAGCACGAGCATTTCCCGTTGCGTCTTGAAGAATTCAAAACAGCCGCCTTCGGTCAGGTCTCCAGAGCTGCAAAAGCTATGAACCTCACGAACGAGGCAATTGGTTTGATGGAGAAAGTGAAGCCGACGCGGACAGCGGAACGCAATCAACGATGGAGAGCTGGCTACGACCTGGCTCTGGCACAACTCTATATCTTCCGCTTACGCTTGTTTCAGTATTTGCTGGCGATGGACAAGCATGCCAACCATATGCCCGAACCAAAGGATCCAAAAGCAAATGAATGGAACTTCTGGTGGGATAAAAATGCAGCCATTGTTCCGGATGAGCCTCAATATGATCGACTGAGATCGGCGTTTGGCATGAAAATGTCCAGAGAAGAGTACCTTGAAATGGTGGCAACCGAAGAAGCGGCATCGATCGAACGACTCAAGGCGATCCAGACTGAACACGCAGGGACACCGTGGTCTCGTCGAGCCGAAGTGGAATTGAATTTGGGATTCGGATTTCGCGTTGGAGATCGGCATTGGGATGTGTCTGGTCGCCGAGCTGAAGCGGCGAAGCGCTTACCCAATCTTTGAGCAATCTGACCAACCCTGTAAGGCGAGCGACTGAAACGAACATGCCGATCAGCGAGAACGCGCTAGCGTCAGGTTCGTCACGGCAAACCGGACGCTATCGCGTTCCGGCTGATATATGCATTTCTGCTTCTCGCCTAATCATCGTTCGTCGTCAGAATCCTGAAACACCAGAGTTAAAACCTGCTCCTCGCGAAGTCTTTTTGACCGAATCCGGATTTCGTCTTTGACCAACTGCGCGGCACCAGGAACTTTGATAACCAATTGCACACGATTGTTAACGACGTCCAGCACCGTGGAATTATCGAGTGTCTTGATTGTGTCGTTTTCGACCGGATATCCCGATGCAGACGGCGATCGTGAATCGAACGGAAGTTTCTGAACATATCCGTCAGACCCGCGAACCTGACCCGACAGATCTGAAACACGAAACTTCTTTACGCCATTGGCAACTCGAATCTCAATGACGATGGAGTACGATTGTCTGGGCCTGGGTTTAGCCGGAATCGTAAAGGCTGTGAAGCTGCCTTTTGTCACCGCCAATCCAGATTTTGGAACCTTCAGCAGTATCCCGGTCCCGTTTCCTCCGACACCTGCGGCGTTAGAAACGGGCAAACCATTCCAGATTTCTTTGCCAGCACTTCCATTCATCCCGCCACTGATTTTTTTAAGTTGCTCGGATATCTGCAAAGCGACGTCGTCACCGCCGCCAGCCGGAATTTCTAACTCTGCACTAGCCCCGCCACCAAATTCGAACATCGGAAGGTCATCGACGACATTTTCGTCTCCAAGTGCTCCCATCGTTGAAATCTGCTCATTCTCAGCAGGTTCCTGCAATGCATTTCCTGACAATTGGTATGCCAATATCAGAATACCCAATATGACCAGATGAAATTTGGCAGACGACATCCAACTGAGAACAATTGACGACGCAAGAATTGACTGCACGTGGCCAATTTTCCCACGTCCTTTAGAGTTTGCTTCGTCCACGTGTGTGCTGGCAGAGTCGGCCGTCAGAATTTCCGAGCCGCTGACACTGTGGTTGAGGGGATTTTTCGTCGAAGCAGCCATGAGTACCATTCAGCCAAGCCGCGAAGGCTGGGTCTCAGCCAATATTCTGTGTTCTGTCATTGGTCGTAAATGCGGCACTTACAGCAGGATGCGATGCGCGGAGCCCAAGGCTATTGATGACTTAAGGAATCGAATATTAATGCAAATCGAAATCGAATTTTAGAGATGCAGCTTCCGTCAGATTTTTGTCCGGCACTTCAAAACATAACTCATCAGGAAGCCCTTCGCCACCAACCCCGCTGGGTGCGCTTGAACGGCGATTTCGCCAACGCCATCGCCTATAGAACACAAAAACACCAGCGACGGCACACACGCCACCGACGATGGGAAGGAACGCCAGACTACGTGACTTCTTTAAGGCTTCCAGTTTCGCCCTGGAGTTCGCGGCTTTTGTTACTTGTACTTTCCCAACCAACAGGGGCGCAGCGAGTCGTTTGTCAAAGGCTGTATAGGCCATGATCTTGAGAAAGTAGCCAGTAAACAAAACTTCGGATTCCACTTCGGCCCCGACCGGCAGCCCTTCAGGTTTGTAAGGGAACACAACCACGTAAGGATAGGACTTCGAATTGTCTGTCCATCCCCATGCTTCAAACACTTCTGCCACTCCAACGTCATTCTTTGGAGCATCATACTGGATCACCCGGCGAACGTGTAGCTTCAGCCGGATTGGCACGCCGCGAAATTGATCGGGATCTTCCCAGATTTCACTAAAGTTCGGTTCGATCCTGGAACGCTGACGCAATTCCGCAAAAGTTTGAGTCCTGCCCCATGCCATCAGCTGCCAATAGGAAGTCATCTCTCTGCGCATCAGCTCCGTGCGATCCCTCACCAGTCCAGAATGGGTCTTGAATCGCTCCTGTTCCTCGGGGGCCAGATCATTTGGTCCCGGTATGACCGTTTCCTTCTGCTGGGCCGCGGTTGTGTTGTCGAGCATGGTACCAGGGGCTTTATAGATCTGAAGGTCCGCGACTTCCTGGTCCCTGGCAGCCAGCCAGGTCCATGTGTCGGGGTCACGTGCGGTGTCGTAAAACATCCACAGCACAGCGAGCCCCAACAGCATCGACATGCCCCGCGTCGATGAGATCGAAGATCCAAATGGTCGTACAACTCTGCGGTGCATGAATCGCCTTTTTGCCTGGATCAATTCTCTGAGTCTGCGGCAGCGTTCGATTTCAGTTCTACAAGATTCAGCCGCATGTACTCGCCATTCGCCAGTACCTGCCGTGTACAGACATCGACAATCTGCATCAGTTCCCCATACAGCAAATGGCCGTCAGCATGGCATTGCACGGTGGTGTAAGTTGGATCGAACGCCATCAACGACTTGAGTTGCTGATCCATCTGCTGAAGTCTCTGTGGTGTCAATTCACCCCTGATTGCTGAACTCATTCCCACTCGGACTTTCGCAACGCGGCCTTGTTCGTCTGCTTTAACGAACAGATCAAACTTTTCAAGGTTCGCCAGCATCATTGCGGTATCATCGCCAACCGACGGCTCTGTGGCAGCCTCCACATTGGTCGTCGGAACAGGAGGCGGCAGGTGGACATGAAAATGTCCCTCAATCGCCGACGGTCGAAATGTCAACACGAAGAACGCCAGAAGCTGAAAAGCCATGTCCAGCATTGCTGCGAGATTAATCTCCACCACGTTGGAGTTTCCGCGACGACGGAGCCTCCGGCGTTTAAGACCTCGCATATTATGGACTCTCCTGTCGAGTCATGGCACTCAACGCAATATTGCTCAGTCCTTCTGACTGACACAGGCGCATCGTCTTCATCACTTGTTCGAAAGAAACCGTCTTGTCAGCTCGAATAATAACCGGCACAGGAATGCTGCCGCCGTCCATTTCGGTTCCTTCAGTCTTGAGCAGCAGTTTCAGCACTTGTGCTTCACCGGGAATAAACGTTTCCAGATCCACGACTT
>JANOZG010000567.1:0-4907 GCA_031429275.1 Planctomycetota bacterium | reverse complement strand
CCGAAAATCTGCTCACCGAATTTCGATCGATCCGAAAGGAGGTTATCGATGGCAAATCGTCCGTCGATCATCTTCGCAGCAAAGCCGAAATCATAGCCGCGCGCAGCGAATCGTTGTCGACCATGATGGCTCGTGAACTCCGGCAACTCGATCGTTTGCTGGTTTCGGAAGTGGCAGAACCATGAGGAAGCAGCAACGGCCATCTGCTCCACCACAATTTGATGAACACGCAGAAAAATGGAAAAACCAGTGGCTTAATCTGCGAAAGCAGAATCCTCGCGGCTTCACGTGGTACACGGTTGATGGCTGCACGGCTCGTGACTGGGCACTGCCTGTTCTGCACTCAATGACTCAGGGCCACTGCTCGTTCTGCGATGCTTTTCCACTGGAAGACCGAACAAAGATTCCAGTTGAACACTTCCGCCCGAAAAGCCATGATGACTTCGCACATCTGGCGTTCGAGTGGACGAATTTGTATTACTGCTGCGGATATTGCCAAAGCGAAAAACGCGATCAATGGGAAGACGGCCTGATTGGCCCGGACGAACTGGAATACTCGTTCCAGCGATATTTCATCTTCGATTATACGAACGGCAGTATCTTCCCAAATGCCATAGCATCCTCTGAAGACCAGGAACGGGCGGAAATCACGATCCGATTGTTCGCGCTCGATTCCGTCCTTCGCTGTCAATATCGAATGCTCGAATTCCGCAAGTTCACAGATGCGAACGATCCTCAGATCAACGACTGGGCTTATCGGGACTATCTGGAATTCTCATCCTGAGTTGATTCTTCACTTTGCGATCCGATCGCTTGTTCGTCGCGAAATCGCCCACGCAAGAATTTGGACAACTTCATGAAAGCCATTCAGTTTAGTCAGCCTGGCGAACCAGCTTCAGTCCTCGTCTCATCAGACATCGAGCGTCCCGTCCCACGACCGGGGGAAGTTCTGGTTCGAATGTTGTCGACACCCGTGAATCCTTCGGACTTGATGTATGTCCGAGGACGCTACACCATCCCCGCTTCATGTCCCGCAACGCCGGGCTTCGAAGGTGTTGGTATCGTCGAAGCATCAGGTGGTGGCCTGCGAGGCCGATTGATGATGAATCGGCGAGTCGTCGTGCTCAATCGACGCGGCGGTAACTGGGCTGAGTATGCTGTGGTGCCCTCGTCAGAGATCGTGCCAGTCAGCAAAGATTTAACCATCGATCAGGCCGCCACGTTTTTCGTCAATCCGGCAACCGCCTGGGTGATGACTCGCGAAGTCCTGAAAGTCCCCAACGGACAATGGCTGATTCAGACAGCTGCAGGATCTGCCCTCGGGCGCATGATCATTCGACTCGGGCAAGCGACCGGATTCAAGACGTTTAACATCGTTCGGCGAGACAGCACAGCGGAAGAACTGCGCAGTCTGGGTGCCGACCACGTCGAAGTCTTCGATGAATCTAAAAATACACCGGAAGAACTCAACGCCTCTATTCGCAAGACAATCAGCGTCACCGGTGCTGGTGCGGAATACGTGATCGATGCCGTTGGTGGTGCGACAGGTTCGGCGTTAGTTCAATGTCTTGGTTCAAGAGGGCGCATGCTGGCATACGGCACCCTCAGCAACCAACCGCTGGTCATCAACCCGAGAGTTCTGCTGACGAACAGCAGCCGAGTCGAAGGATTCTGGCTGGGAAGCTATATGTCATCCGTGTCTCTGCCATTCAAATTGCGTCTTGTCTATCGACTGACAAAACTGATTCAGGAGGGTGTGTTGAGCACCGAGATTGCCCAGCGGTTTACAATAGATCAGATTACGGACGCGGTGAAAGCCGCTGAAGACTCGTCTGTGACCGGGAAAGTGCTGTTGAAGATCGCCGACTGATTCGCTGGTTCCGATTTGGAATCAGAACGAGTTGTTCAACGCAAAACATTCAGCAGATTGTTGCGGTCATCAGTCCAGTAGACAACGCGGTGTTCAGCGGTCGTGGTATCGGGACCGCAAACCACGTCGAGTGAACCAGTATCACGCGACAACAGCATCCAGACCGAATCAAACGCGTCGCCGGCATCTGCTCCGCGATCACACGTCTGCACACGAGCGTCCAGGCCGGACTCCGCCGCCAGCGCCCTGACGACAGGCTCAAGGTCGAAATACGAATTCGAAATATGCACAGCGAGGATGCCATTATTGTTGAGATGACGTGTATAGATCTGCATGGCTTCAGATGTCAGCAGATGAACGGGAATTGCATCGCCGGAAAATGCATCCAGCACCAGCACGTCGAAATGTTGATCGGCTTCGCGTTCCAAAACAAGCCGCGCGTCGCCGGGAACAACATTCACCGTGGCAAGCGAATCCTCCATGAAGGTGAAATGTTTTCGAGCCAGCGCGATCACGTCGGGATTGATTTCATAGAATCGCATGTCATCACCGGCGCGGCCATACACAGCCAGCGTGCCAGCACCCAGTCCCACCACACCGATGCGACGTGGCTCGGTTGCCTTGCCGGCCAGCAATGCTTTGCCGATTCCCGATGAATACGAATAGTATGTTGATGGCTCGCGACGACCCGCAACGTCCATAAACTGCCGTCCGTGAACAACGCGTCCGTGCACCATGTCACGCATCGGCCGGGAATTCGATTCCTGCACGTCATCTTCCACTCGCAAGACGCCATAGAAATTTCGTTCTACGTCTTTCACGTTGTCGGAATGCTGAGCAAAGAAAGCAAAGTAGATGAAGAACACACTCACAAGCGTTAAACCAAAATTCAGCGTCGTTGCTTGAGGCACTCGAAGCTGAAACTGCTTGTCGTCGCGAAGATAGGTTCCAATGCACACCAACAGGCAAGCCAGAATCGCGAGGGGGAGTTCGAAATAGCCATCGAAAACCAATGGAGCCAGCAGCCCGACGGCCAGGCCTCCGGCAGCACCGCCGGCAGACATCGTCAAATAGAACGAAGTCAGATACTTCGGGCTTGGCTTCAGGCGAACAAGCTCTCCGTGACACAGCATGCAGACAGCAAACAGATTAGCAAAGAACAGCACAACCTGCACGACAACGCCAAATACGCCGCCTCGCGAAAGCATCATCAACGTCGTAAACAGACTCAAGGCCGTAAAGGCAGTCATGGGCCGACGATAATAAAACCGATCGGACTCAAAGGTTAGAATAAAGCTCAATAAGTACAGCGTCAGAGGAATGATCCAAAGAAATGGCACGACAGCAATATCCATGCAGACTTCATTCGTAGTGGCTAACAGCATAACCGACGGCAGCATTGCCAGAATGAACCATCGGGCTCGCGGAAGTTTCGCGTCGTCGCCGTCCTGAGTCGATTCTGCTGCTCTTTCCGGTTCATCGGGGATGGCTGAAGTCGCCGTCTTCCAACCGCACATCAAACACGAAAGCGCGAAGACAAGAAACAGCACTGACCACAGCCATGCCTGAGCGGTTGAAGAAAAGACAGGTTCGAAAGCAAACGGATAGGAGACCAGTGCCAGCAGCGATCCCATGTTCGATAGAGCATACAGTCGATACGGCGAAGTTCCCGGGCACGCCTTGCTGAACCATTTTTGCAGCAAAGGTCCCGTTGAAGACAACAGAAAATAGGGCATTCCAACAGTCGCCAGCAGCAACAATGTGATTCGCAATCCCGGAGATTCGTCGCCCACGGGCTTCCATCCAGTGTCAGGCACGATGGGCAGCATCAGAGCCGATGCGGTCAACAGAAACGCATGAATGACTGCCTGTCGCGGGACGCTTTTAATGCTGGACAACAAATGAGCATAAGCGTAACCGCCAAACAGCAGCATCTGGAAGACCAGCATGCACATGGTCCAGACAGCCGGAGTGCCTCCAAACCATGGCAGGATGAATTTTGCCAGCAGCGGCTGCACCTGAAACAGAAGAAACGCGCTGGTAAAAATCGTGACTGCAAAGAGTACAGAACTACTCTTGCCGGGTGGTCGATCGGTCATCTTCGTACATCTCGCCTGCAAGGTTTGCCTCATATTTTGCTATGGCTGCTTCCATTGGAAACGTAGCTTCCAAAACACCACACAGCGGAGGAATCTGCATTTCCGGCGCAGATTCACGCTGGAATCCGCCTGCAGCGCACGATCATCATTGTCGAACTCCAAAACCGGTTCGCGCAGCAACGAATATAACGATCGTAGCGGCTACCTCGTTTCCCACCGCGACCGAATTTGTTCACTGTTGCAGAATGTCAATGTACATGCCTGAGTGCGTGCCAGGTTTCACCTGTTGCGCGGTTTCGTTTTCCTGAGGAAGTCCGACGACTGTAGTGATCTGCAGAATCTGCTTGCTGAGTAATCTTCCATGTCTGAGTTTTTCAAACGTCATCAATCTGTGGTTCTGAGCACTGTGTTGGTTGTTCTGGGCCTGATCGCTTTCTGGCGGTCGGTCGCGTTCGACTTCGTAAACTGGGACGACGTTTCGTACGTTCAGCAGAATGAACTGATCAAGAGTTGGTCGCCATCGAACTTGTGGGGCGTCGCCACAGAAACTGTGACGCGCAACTATGGGCCACTCACGATTTTTTCGTTCCTGATCGACCATACACTCTGGGGACAGAACCCATGCGGCTATCATGCGACAAACGTCTTGTTGCATTTGGCAAACGGCGTTCTTGTGTTCCTGCTGCTCAGGCAACTGACAGGCAATTCATTTGTTGCCTGGTTAACGGCGGCACTTTTTCTCGTGCATCCGGTTCAGATCGAAAGCGTTGCCTGGATCTCATCCCGCAAAGGTCTCCTGTGCAGTGCATTTATGTTGTGGGCAGCCATCATTCGTCTTCGTCCAGAGATGACGGCGAAGCAGGATGCATGGTATGTTGGCCTGCTCATCGCGGCTTTGCTTTCGAAAGCGCTGGCGATTGTATTTCCGCCGATTGTAT
>JANOZG010000566.1:0-3375 GCA_031429275.1 Planctomycetota bacterium | reverse complement strand
CAACTCTGTCCTAGTCGCGGGTCTTAGTATCGACGCCGCGGGAAACCTCTACATTGGCGGCTGGTTCGCCGGTGGCACATTGCAATTTCCGCAGCAGTCTCTCAGTGGCAACTACAGCACAGGCTACGTTGTCAGACTATCGCCATCGGCCGCAACTAAGTTTTTTGTAGTTGACGATTCGGTCAGGGATCGCACCTATCAGTACGCAACCAGCGGCAACCTGACCATTGATAACTTTACGTTTAACAGCGGAAATTTGTCGCCACGCGGTGCGGCCAGTAATGCGGCCGGAACCAAGGTCTGGGTGGCCGACGCAAACCGTAATGTCTACGTCTATAGCGCCAGTGGCGCGCGGCTGGGAGCCTGGACGGCCGGCACTCTGCAGTCGACAGCTGAAGTTGAGGGCATGACGACCAATGGGAGCGATGTCTGGATCGTGGATAAGAGGACCGACAAAGTCTTTAAGTACACGGCCGCCGCCGGTCTTCTGTCGGGTACCCTGAATTCCTCCAGCAGCTTCAAACTGAACAGCGGCAACACCAATGCGAAAGGAATCGTGACCGACGGGACTTCGATCTGGGTGATCAATGACAGCACGACCGACAAAGTTTTCAAGTACAGCCTGACCGGAACACTGCTCGGAAGCTGGACGATCGACGCCGCCAACTCGTCACCGACCGGACTGACGATCGATCCGACCAACGTGAGCAACATCTGGACAGTCGACAGTGGCACGAAGAAGATTTACCAGTACACAGCCGCAGCCAGTCGAACCTCGGGAAGTCAGTCGGCTTCCGCCACATTCGCCCTCGCTGTCGGCAACACCAATCCGCAGGACATCGCTGATCCGCCCGTGCCTGGCAGTCAACAGCCAATGGAAATCAGTGCGGTGTCCGGCTCTGCCGCAGTCTCGTCGGCGTTTGTTGCACGCTCGGTTGCCCCCGTGCCAGTGTCAATGCTGAAGAAAGTGAAGTCAGATCTCTCTCTTCAGGACAGTTCGTTCGGCAGCCTGGTGACTCAGTACCGCGAATCGACAGATCTTGACCGCCAGACTTCTGTTCTGCGTCTGTCAAAGACATCCGTCAGGAAGCAATTGAGTTCAGCCCTGAGCCAGGCGGATCCCATGGCATCTGGCGTCATCACCACGGGAGCCGATCTGGATCATCTGTTTGCCGACTGGAGCACTGACCCGCTGCAGTTGTTGGTGTGTGACACAGAATAACCGCAGGCAGGCATGCAGCATATCCATTGCTGAACTGCCAACAGAATACTCCTGAGGCGAGCGGCAAAAATGAACAACCAGCAGAAGTCCGGCTTTTCGGAGAATCCGGACCTGCAAGCCTGGACATTCTTTTCCGTCGATCGACTCAACGGTTATCCAGGGTCGGTGTGTTGTGCCGAAGCAGGTTAACAGTCGCGTTGTTGGGAGTCAGACTGAGCGGCGGCAATCATGTAGCGTGGCTGTGATGCGACCTCGTAAAAACACAGTGCATCTGCTGAATTGGTCCGGATCTTGGGCTCGGGATTGTAGTCGCAATCGACCTAAGATTTCAGTGGCTAAGGCGATCAAACATTCACTTACCAAACGGCCGAGTTCAGCCCCCACCAACGCCGCTTGCTTTGTCATAGTCCTGTTTGCGAAACACCATCAGTGGATTGTTACCGATCACAAGGAAAGTGTCTTCTTGTTCATCCGGGGCGCTTGCAAGTTTCATTTTGACGATGAAGGCTTTATGTTGGTCGAGTTGTTCACTGCGGATGACTTCGAACTGCTCCAGTTTCTCACCAGCCTGCCATCGAGCATCGTAGGTATCGATCGGAACCTTGTAGGAAGTGATAGGCCCGTGAGCCTGCCCATCCTGCCATGCCTGTAACGCGGCGTTGAGTGCCTCCTTGGCACTGGCTTCGGACGGAATGTATTTGGCTTCACCGTTGCTACTGCAACCGGCAAGGGAAAACATCAGAGCTGAAAACACGCATGCCGCAAAGACGCAAAAGCGATGATTCTGCATAGTCAATGGACTCCGAAAAGTTGTCGTAAAAATCGATGAGAATCAAAGCTTGATGGCCGACGAAAGAAATGTCATCCCATTGAAAACCTGATTGTCGGGTAAAGAGCTTAAGAAAGTGACCCCTATTGACGTTGAATCTTGCGAATCTTCATCCATCGGCGTCGGCGAACATGATAGAACAAAACAGGCAGAAGCAAATCGATCACTTCATCCGCCAGAAGAATTCCTCCAAGTACCGGAGCTGCCATTGGTCGAATGACCTCTGCTCCAACGCCATCGCTCCACAGCATTGGCGCTAGACTCAGGATTGTTGTCGCTTCTGTAAGCAGCTTTGGACGCAGGCGATGAACGGCACCTGTCAACACGGCGTGTTTCAGTTCCGGCAGCGTGATGTTCTGCAGACCGCCAGCATTTTCAACAGCCTCCCGCAGATAGACGAGCATGACGATTCCAGTGGACGCCGCCATGCCAAAGCAGGCGATGTAGCCAACTCCCACGGCGATAGAGAACTTGTATCCCAGTAACCACTGACACAATACTCCACCAGCCAGGGCACCAGGCGCTGACAGGAGCATGATCGCAGCGTCGGTCCAGTCACGGTACGTCGCGTAGAGGATACCGAAGATCAGAAGTAGCACTACAGGAATCAGGACCATCAGCATTTGCTGTGTCTCGGCTGCATGCTGAAACTGGCCTGTCCATTCGATGAAAACGCCCGGCGGCGCGGCGACGCGATGACCGACCACTCGGCGTGCCTCTTCGACAACATCGAACGCACTGCGACCTCGCACATTGAGCCGCACGTAGTTTCTTAGCCAGCCGTTTTCGCTCTTGATCGTTGCCGGACCTTCCGTAACAACGACATCCGCAATCGCGTCGAGAGGAACCGTCTGCAGCGATGACCCCGTTCTTTGGGTGCTCTCGTTAACCTGATAACACGGAATCCGGAGTCGTCGCAGTGTCTCTTCATCCTCCTCCACCGCATTGGGAGCAATTCGCAGCCTGACAGGAGTGCGTCCACGATCTCCGGAAAAATCTGTAATCACGCGGCCCGAAAGAGCAAACTCAATTGTGGCCTGGAGATCGCTGACCGCAACGCCGCGTTCTGCCGCACGTTTTAGATCCGGGATGATCTGAATCTGTCCTTTACCACGCACAGGATCGGCAACAATATCCGCAGCGCCGGGAATATCTTTGAGCACTTCAGCAATTTCTTCCGACGTCTTCACAACATCGTCAAAATTGCGGCCGAGAACTCGCACACCGATTTCACTGTTAATGCCGGTCGCCAGCATGTCAACACGGTTTTGAATCGGTCGAGTCCAGACATTGGTCCATCCGGGCATTTGAAGGGCTTGATCCA
>JANOZG010000565.1:0-5024 GCA_031429275.1 Planctomycetota bacterium | reverse complement strand
AACAGCGCTGCGCTTGGTCCGGCCTACTGGAACTCCAAAGAAAGCTCTCATGATCCCCCGCGAAATCATCCGAAAGATCCGGCGAATTCAGATTCGTACGTCGCACAAGGTCGATGAACTTCTGGCCGGCACATGGAATTCCGCATTCAAGGGTCGAGGCATCGAATTCGAAGAAGTCCGTCCTTATCAGGTTGGCGACGACGTGAGAACCATTGACTGGAACGTCACGGCTCGCAGCGATGCTCCTTACGTCAAGCTGTTCCGCGAAGAACGCGAACTCGCCGTGGTCCTGCTGGTGGATCTGAGCGCTTCTCAGAACTTCGGCACCAACGACCAGACCAAGCGCGAACTGGTGGCGGAACTGGGTGCCACACTGGCGATGTCGGCGATCAAGAATAATGACAGGGTCGGGCTGACTCTGTTCACGGATGACATCGAGAAATGCATTCCACCGCAAAAAGGTTCACGTCACGTCCTGAGACTGATTCGTGAATTGCTGTATTGTGAGCCTGTGGGAAATCGCACCAATTTGCGTCGAGCGCTGGAGCATCTGAACCGCACGTCGAAACGTCGCACGGTTGTGTTTTTGATCAGCGATTTTCAGGACAGTGGTTTCGAAGCGACGCTGAAGGTCGCTCGCCGCAAGCACGACATCATTCCGGTTGTGATCAGCGACCCGCGCGAAGGCGAAATGCCGAACGTGGGACTTGTGCGACTGCAGGACGAAGAAACAGGCGAAGTGATCACGCTCGATACCGCCCGCCGACAAAACCGCGAGATGTTCGCAAAGCTCTATAAACAACAGGCGGAAGCACGCGACGGAATGTTTCGCCGTCAGCGATTGGAACCACTTCATCTGGAAACCGGTCGAGACCTGGTTGATCCATTGCGACGATATTTCCACAAACGCGAGGGTCGATCATGATGACCTTCCCTGTGAAAAATGTGTTCTTGTTCCGGGGCTCCAGCCCTGGAACGCACTGCATCGGAGGCTCCGCCTCCAAATTCCGCCCATTATCAGCCCTCGTAGGACGGGTCTCCAGACCCGTCCAGACCAAGTCTTGTCAGGACGGGACTGGAGTCCCGTCCTACGGTTCTGTCGCGAGATTTCCCAGTGTGTTCGTGCTGGTATTTATCGCTCTCACCGGCGCTGCAAACGTCGATTCGGCAGTGCCAACAGTGACCACGAAGACTTCAAAAACTACCGTTCAGGTCGCCGAACCATTGACACTCGAAATCACAGTCACCGCTCCGGCCGGAAGCAAAGTGGATTTCCTGTCCATCGGCCAGTCACTCGGAAATTTTGACGTGAATGATCAGCTCGTTCGAGCCGACGTGCCATCGGAAAATGATGTCAACCTGCGTGTCTGGACTCATCGATTGACATTGGAAAGCATCGTCGCGGGTAACCTCGAAATTCCATCTCTCGAAATTCAGGTTCGCCGGGACGCCAATATCCAGACACTAAGAACCGAAGTCATTCCAATTCGCGTCGCCAGTGTCCTGGAAGATCGAGCCGATCCGACAAAATTCCGCGACATTCAGCCTGTCGTGGATATTGAAATACCGGAACCTGCATCTCATGTCTGGATCTGGTGGATGCTGGGAGGGTTCGGAGGAATCGCTGCTGCAACTTTGATGCTCATCACTGTCGCAAAGCGAAAAACGTGGATGACGCCAAACGTGTGGGCTCTGCGCGAGCTGGAGCACCTGCGACATTCGGAAGTCATGCGAAGTTCTGACAGTGAACTGGTCACCGAAAATCTGACGGCCATTCTTCGTGACTATCTGGAGTTGCAGTTCGACATCCCCAGCACAATGCAGACGACCAAAGAGCTACTGCACGAAATCGAAGCCACCAATCGAATGAGTACTGATTTAGCCAAAGGCTTCGCCGTGTTGTTTGAGAACGCTGACCTGGCGAGGTTTGCGGGACTTCAAATGTCTTCGGCTGAACTCACGCGAATGATTGATGATGCTGAACGATTGGTAGGAATGGTCTCTAATCCGGTCCTGAACTGACTATGTCTGGACGGGTCTGGAGGCCCGTCCTGCGAAACGCGCGGAGATCCGCTCATGTTTTTCTCACCATGGTATTTTCTACTGCTGCTGTTACTACCGCTGGTTGCATGGCGATTGTTCGCTCCTCGACGCAAGTCGGCCGTGCGATTCAGTTCTATCGATCTCGCGAAGCAACTGACACCCACAATCCGCCAGCGGATGGCGTGGCTGCCTGGGGCACTGACGATCGGCGCGGTCCTTGCAATCATCGTTGGCCTCGCCCAGCCACGCGAAGGAAGAGAACAAACAGTGACTGACAGCGAAGGCATCGCGATCGAAATGGTCGTCGATCGCAGCGGCAGTATGCAGGCGATGGATTTCCAGGTGGACGGCGAACACGTTGATCGTCTGACAGCAATCAAAAACGTTGTCGCCAAATTCGTGACGGGAGGTGATAAGCTCGAGGGGCGATTCAGCGATCTGGTCGGACTCATTACATTCGCCGGATACGCCGACGGTGAAACTCCGCCAACGCTTGACCATGGGTTTCTGGTCTCGCAACTCAATAACACTCAGATCGTGACAAATCGCAGCGAAGACGGCACCGCGATTGGCGACGCGATTTCGCTGGCCGTTGAGAAACTCAATGCTCTGGATACTCGGCAAAAAAAGAAAGTGAAAAGCAAGATCGTCATCCTGCTGACCGACGGTGAAAACAACGCTGGCCAACTGGAGCCCATTCAGGCCGCTGAGCTGGCAGAAACGATGGGCATCAAGATTTATACGATCGGCGTTGGAACAAAAGGGCAAGCCCCGATGCCTGTGCAGGATCCGTTTTCAGGCCGCACTGTCATTCAATGGATGGCGGTCAGCATTGATGAAGAAACGTTGACTAAAGTTGCCGACATCACTCACGGCAAATATTTCCGTGCGACGGATACGGACTCTCTGGAAAAGATTTACAGGGAGATTGATCAACTCGAAAAGACCAAAGTCGAAGCTCAACACTTCGTGGATTACCGGGAGTTGGCGATTCAGCCGTACACAGTTGCCGGGTTTTCCGTTCCACCGATTTTGATGATCGCTTTTGTGCTGCTCGCTGCACGTCTGTTGCTTGAACAAACGTGGTTGCGAGAGATGACATAACAAAGAAACGTAGGCCGGACCGCAGCGAAGCGAAGTTCCGGCAATGATCCTGTGTGCCGGAACAGCGCTTCGCTTGGTCCGGCCTACAAATTCTGGAAAATCGTGATGGACATCCAAATCGGTACCTCAACAAATATCTGGCTGCTCGCTGTTGTCGCGGTTGGCTTAGTCATCGTCGGCTACGCCGTCATCGCTCGTCGTCGCGCGGCATTAAAGTTTGCAACGTCCCGGCTTCGCAGCCAGATTCTGCCGCCTGGTACCAAATCGCGACACTGGGCCTCAGCGATTCTGATCGCCGCCAGTATGAGTCTGCTGTGCCTTGCCATGATGGATGTCCGCTGGGGGAAAACTTGGCGCGAAGTCCCGCAGAAGGGCATTGAAGTGATGTTCGTACTGGACGTTTCGCGCAGCATGCTGGCTGAAGACGTGACTCCGAATCGACTCAGCCGAGCCAAACAGCAGATCAAAGATATGATCGATGAAATGGCAGGGGATCGCGTCGGCTTGGTCGTCTTCGCGGGCGATACTCGTCAATCCGTGCCGCTCACGAGCCACTATGAGGACTTTCAACAGACGCTCGACGCCGTTGGACCGCATACGGTACGCGTCGGTGGTTCACGACTTGGCGATGCGATCAAAGCTGCAGCGAATGGTTTCATCAGCAAGACAAACGACCACAAGGCGATTGTTGTGTTTACGGATGGTGAAGACCAGGAAAGCAAGCCGGACGAAGTGGCGAGGCAGCTTCACGCCGATCACGGTATTCGCATTTTCACTGTTGGGCTGGGTGACATGAGCCAGGGGGCACGCATTCCTGAAACCGAAGACCGCCGCGGCGGATTCGTACAGTACGACGGCCAGCAGGTTTGGTCGAAAATGAACGGACAGATTCTGAGTCAAATTGCGACGGATACGGACGGCGCCTATATCCCGGCAGGGACTCGCAACGTCAACATGGCCGAGATCTATCATGGCTATGTTGCCAACGTGGAACAGACCGAATTCGAAACGGCAAAGATCAACGCTTACGTCGCCCGGTATCAGTGGTTCGCTGCACCGGCATTGATGCTGTTGTTGATTGAGGTATGGATTTCAACGCGAGCGACAAAAACACAAATGGCCATACCCAAAGCAGGCCGGACCGATCGTAACGCTGTTCCGGCAGATGGGGCAATTGGTACCAGCCCCGGAACAGCGCTCCGCTCGGTCCGGCCTACAATGACCAGCCACATCGCCGCTGTCATCATTGCACTATCCGCCTCGTCGGCCTTGGCACAATCGCCGGTCGACATGCGGCAGGCCGCAACCGAGATCAATGCCGCGAACACCTTGCTGCGTGACGGCAAGGTTGACGAAGCTCTTGACGCTTATCGCAAAGTTGTCCCTGGCGAACAGCAGCGCGTTGAGTTGAATTACAACATGGCGGTGGCGGAGTATAAAAAGGGAAACATCGACGCTGCTGAAAAGCTCTTCGCGGATGTTGCCGGAACAGCTTCCACCACGATTGCTGCTGATAGCCGCTACAACCTTGGCAACTGCCAATATGCGAAGGCGTTGCAGTTGGCGGAAAAAGATAAGCCTGCCGCCATTGAACTTCTTCGCGAAGCGATCGGTAATTATCGCGGAGCCCTGCGAGGAAAGCCCAACAATCCTGACGCTCGTGCCAATATCGAACTGGCTGGCGAACTGATCAGAAAGCTCGAACAGGAACAGAAGCAAGAAGAACAGCAGAAGCCGGACGATCAGCAACAGCAACAGAAGGACGAAAAACAGCAGGATCAGCAAGACAAAGATCAGCAAAAGGACGACGAACAGAAGCAGCAGGACAAGTCGCAGGATGCCGAGTCACAGAAATCGGACTCCGAGAAAGAGGAATC
>JANOZG010000564.1:0-2411 GCA_031429275.1 Planctomycetota bacterium | reverse complement strand
CCTTTGCCGCGCAGTGTTTGTAATTAGTGCCGACGGTACAGTGAAGTACGCTGAGTATTGCAAAGAGATTGCGGAACATCCGAATTATGATGCGGTACTGGCTGCTGCGAAGTAGAATGATAAGACGACAAACGCATGTGGTTGCTGCATTTCATGCAGCAACCATGTTTGGTACTCACCGCAGTCACCGCAAATCGGAGGTATTTGATGTCCACGGACATTCGAGCGAGCATTCCGGGAATCGTGAAGAACGGAGTTGTGGTACCTCAAACGCACGCACAGCTGGCTGAAGGCACCCATGTAGAAATTGTCGTTGAGCCAACTGCGATTTCTCCCGAGCTCCGCGCGGAAATGCAAGCGTGGGATCACGCCAGCGATGAAGCCTGGGCGATGATTGACGAGTGGGAGGCGGAAGAGCAGTGAGTGTCGGAGACATTCATTGGGTCGAGTTTCCGCTAGCCGGTGGTCGAGAGCAACAAGGACGCCGTCCGGCGATCGTCATGCAGGACGCTGCGTATGGCAGAGGCTTGCCGACAACGATGGTGGTACCATTGAGCACAGCGATGAGGGCTTTGCGTTTCGCTGGAACCACGTCGATCGCCGCATCTTCAGAAAGCGGATTGCGTCAGGAATCCGTGGCTTTGGTATTTCAATTTCGGGCGATCGACCGAGGTCGCATTCGAGAGCGAATCGGTAGGATTAGCGATTCTGAGTGCAAGGCACTATTTGAAGAGTTGCATAAACTCACCGGTCAGAAGGATTGACGTTGCTATTCGGGCAGATCGCATGTAGGCCGGACCATGCGAAGCTCCGTTCCGGTACTTTCGTGCATATATTCCAAGCCGGAACGGCGCTCCGCTTGGTCCGGCTACAATTCAGTTTGTAGAAACATTTATGACACCCAACTACCAATCACGCCGCGTTAAGCTCCTTCGCGATCTCAAAAAGGCCGACGGCAAGGTTGATAGTCTGCTCGTCAGTGGCCTTGCCAATGTGCGGTATCTCAGTGGATTCACCGGCGATTCCTCATGGCTGTTCGTGAATGCTACCAAAAGCATCATGCTCAGCGACACTCGCTACGAAACACAGCTCGCCGACGAATGCCAGGGGCTCGATGTTGTCATTCGCGATGCTGGCAGCACCATCATCGACATGGCGGCAAAAGTCGTCGCAAAGACGAAATCAAGACGTGTAGGCTTCGAAGCGGATCACACAACAGTTGGTGTCTATCGCAAGCTGGTTGAGAAAATCACCAATACGGAACTCATCGCCACCAGCGGACTTGTCGAACGACTGCGGGAGATCAAAGACAAATGGGAACTGGAACAAATTAAAGCGGCAATCGACTACGCTCAGCGCGGGATCGGCGTTGTTCGCAGTTCATTGCGAGCGGACCAGACAGAAACGGAAATCCGATATCTTCTCGAGGCGGCCATGCGAAGTTTCGGTGCAAGCGGGCCTGGTTTTGAACCGATCGTCGGAGTTGGACCAACCGCAGCCTTGCCGCACGCTCATGCAGGGGCGCGGCGAGTCAATGAAAGCCCGGTACTGCTGGTAGACTGGGGGGCGGCTACGAAATCCGGATACCGCAGTGATCTGACGCGAGTCTTCATCACAGGCAAGCCCACGAAACAAATGGAGCTCGTTTATAACACCGTCCTTGCGGCTCAGCAGGCCGCAATTAAAGCGATTCGCCCCGGCGTGAAGTGTCTGGATGTGGACAAAATTGCACGCGGAATGATCGAGCGAGCCGGGTTCGGTAAGTACTTTGGTCACGGCCTCGGCCATGGATTCGGCCTGGAAATCCATGAAGAAGTGCGAGTTAGCCCGCTTTCTGACCGGGAATTCGAAGTTGGAATGGTGGTCACGATGGAACCAGGCATCTATTTGCCGGGGAAATTCGGCGTTCGGATCGAAGACGACATTTTGGTTACCAGCGACGGAAATGAGGTTTTGTCGAATCTTGACCGGGAATTCGAACAGGCGATCGTTCCAATCCTTGCATAAATCGATGCATTTTAAGATCCTGCGGCGACATCTATACGCACCCAGCAGGATGTTCACCATGGTGTGTTGAATTGACAATGCGACCGTGCAAACAGCGGCTCCACAGGACTTTAGTCCCTGATTCAACACGCACTAAAAACGTCCGGAGACAATTTTGAAATGGCAAAATCCGTGGAAAATGAAGACAAAGGCGAATCATTCGATCTGGACCGGATTCGAAAACTGCTCCAACTGATGGAGAAGTTTGATGTCTCGGAAATCAATCTTCAGAACGATGACGAGTCCTGGAAAATCCGGCGCGGGCCCCGAGTGGCATACTCCCAACCTGCATCTGCACCGCAGTTTTCGATGCCGATGGCGGCACCAGCTCAAACAGCCTCACCGGCCGCAGCTTCAGTCGCCAC
>JANOZG010000563.1:0-8562 GCA_031429275.1 Planctomycetota bacterium | reverse complement strand
ATGCCGTTTGAGAATTCGTGTTGATTGGAGCGATTCTCGGTGCAACCTCGATTGATTCCGCGGCGCTGCCGGATTTTGCAAGGTGCAGTCGTGCCAACTTCATGATCCGATCAACCATGCCTCGCAAACCATTGCGACGCTGCGGCGAGATGTGCTGTTGCAGGTCAAGCCTCAGGAAAACGCCATCAATATCGTAGGCCAGGATTTCTCGTGCCGACTTTCCGTTGTAGGCGGCTTCGAGGATTGCGATTAACCCCCGGACAATATTGGAATCACTGTCGGCAATGATATTAAATCTGGCATCTTCGTGATCACCTGGAACATCCGTGATCAGCCACACCTGGCTTTGACAGCCATGAACCTTGTTTTCGTCAGTCCGTGCGGCAGCCGGGAGTGCTGGTAGATCATCCCCCAGTTCCAGTAGATACAATGACTGGTCTTGCTTATCAAGGTCTAAGAATTCTTCGAAGATTTCGTCGAGCGTCAGCAACATTACAGAATTTCCAGCACAGGTCCCGTTGGGGACTTGATCAATTCTTTAAAGACCTGCATCGCCACATTTTGACACATACTTCGAAGCGCATCGCGGGACGGATTCTCTTCCGTCAGCATTTCCATAATCTGACCGCGATCGCAATATTCGCGGATGCAGCCGTTCATTGGGATGTCGCCCAGAAACGGAACTTTTAATTCCTGAGCCACTTTCTGCGCACCGCCACGACCAAAGATGTCGCCGGACATGTTCTCGACGAATCCAAGGATTGGCACGTTGACCTTTTGATACATGTCAACAGCCTTGATCGCATCCAGGAGTGCAACCTGCTGCGGAGTGCAGACAACCACGGCTCCGGCAAGACTCACTTGTTGAGCCAGCGTCAGGGCAACGTCACCCGTGCCTGGTGGAAGGTCGATGATCAGGTAATCCAATTCGCCCCACTGCGTGTCCTTAAGAAACTGGGTCAATGCCTTGTGCAGCATCGGCCCGCGCCAGACGACCGATTGGCCTTGTTCGATAAAGAAACCCATGGACATCAGCTTCACGCCGCCGACGTCGATCGGTTCCATTCGCATGATGCGATTTCCCTGTTCGTCCTTCAATTCAGACGCTGCAGGCTGCCCCTTGGCATTCATCATGTGCGGAATGCTGGGACCGTAAACGTCGGCATCCATCAAACCGACTCGGCAACCCATGGAATGAAGTCCACAAGCAAGTGCTGCCGAAACTGTGCTCTTGCCGACGCCGCCTTTACCACTGCCGACGGCAATGATGTTGTGAACATTCAGCCCAATACGCCCGCCAGCATCTTTGCCTCGGACCGTCGAATGCATTTCAATTCGGGGTTCCAGCTCAGCAGCCGCAAACTTGATGCGCTGACGAATCAGTTCTTCAAGCTTCTTTGATGCTGGATACGCCGGCGTCGGCAGCTCAATTCGAACGCGTGCATCGTTGCCGTTGACGAAAGTATCTCGAATCATCCGCAGGTCGCCCAGCGGCTTTTCGGTACAAGGTTCGATGACGTTGGAGACCAGAATCCTGAGTTGTTCGGCGGTTGGCATAGCGGTAGTTTAGATGACTTATGCAGGGATGACGAGCGAAAGTACGAGCCCGTTTTTCAGGCTTTACCTCAGCATCGTATGCCAGCAGAACGCCAGTTCAACTGTCTCGAGAACTCAAGTTTCAGTGATTCGCAGAAACAAGTCAGCTATGCGGTACGAACGAACCTCAGTCGATTCCCTTTGAGCGTTTTCACGACGTCCAGAGTGCGATGGGCGATGCGTTCGGCTGTTTCCAGACCGACCAGGAGCAACGATTGACCGCTTTGAGCGAAAACGACATCACCCTTTTGTTGGGTGTCCGGGCGGAATTTGACGTGTCCATCCTGCACAGTAATTCGCACAGCGACGCCTTCTGGCTGTCGTTTGAGTTTTCCCTTGAGTCGCGACAATGCTGTTTCTGTGACCTTAACCATAACGTCCCCCAGCTTCCAGGCGAGTTGCCTGTCAAAGTCGACGTCAATCCATTGTCGTCTGTAAATAAAACACACCAGCCAGAATCCAAACGGACAATTCCGCTGAACTATTGATCGTGTCAGTTATAACGCATCAAGCAATGCAGATCGTTTTCCCGTTCCGCTTCCCACTGGTCTGGCGTCGTCGCGATCGCGAGCTTCGTTGACAGTCATGGAACGTCCGCCGAGTGAATGGCCATTCAGACGAGCTATCGCCTCTTCGGCATCATCCATTCCCGGCATGTTTACGAAAGCAAATCCACGTGGTGAGTTTGTGCCACGTTCAGTTGCCATACGGACTGAATTTACGCGACCGTAGCGTACAAACACATTTCGAACCTCTGACTCTGTGGTCGTAAATGAGAGGTTTCCAACAAAAATTGTAGTCATTCAATTCTTCTTACCCAAACAGGGCATATCGACAAGTCAGTAATCGTCGCGAAAAAATGCGACAGACTTCAAGGCTTCACACATGTGAACTGCCTAAACCGAAACATTCCGGTTTACTCACCACGCAGACGGTGACTGACTTGCTGCGATTTCATCAGAGGGGACGTCAGTGACGTGGCCACGATGCTGCGTAAGATTTGGTCGTCAAGGAATGACCGGCGAGGCAAACTGTTCTGACTGCAACTTCAGAGGCTCTTAAGCCGGTCAAACGTGATTGCTGAAACAGTCAGCATCACTCGAAGGGCTCTGATCGTCAGCTAAGTGACGCAATAACGACGTTTTGCAATACGCCGAAGCAGGCAGAATGATTGTCTAACGGGAAAGAAGAGCGATTTACTCTTGAGCCCGACTTTCGAAGTATAGGAGATATCGACAATAAATGTCAGGTGAATCTTGAAATACTTCTGCCAAAAGGCAAAACAATAGACAAAGACCATCGTCGCTAGTGGGTGTTGATCTAATCCTGAATGGCCGTTGGCCAGGTATCATGCCTGCCAGATATGCAGCAAAAACGCTGTATCTTGTCAATTAAATGGGAGGCGACATACCCGCAATCGAATTTACAAATCCTCGAATACCTCCTTGCGGCTCGGGATTGTGACAAATTCATGAGCCTGCCCGCGGGATCAGGATCGTCCTGCACTTTTCGAATCGTATTGTTGTCGCAACAATGCGGAGAAACACGAACCGTCCGTTTTTCTGCAAATTGAAGTCTACTTAACAATGTCCTCCGCCGAACAGTACCTCAAGCCGGAAGTTATCCAGAGCATTGCTCGTTTGGATCTTCGCGCGAAGTTCATTGTCGAGGGACTGCTTTCCGGGCTGCACACAAGTCCCTTCCATGGCTTCAGTGTCGAATTCAGCGAACACAGACGCTACGAACCAGGCGACGACCCGAAAGATATTGACTGGCAGGTGTTTGCTCGCACAGATCGCATTTATATCAAGCGCTACCAGGCTGAAACAAACATCACAGGATATCTGCTGATGGATCTGTCTCGAAGCATGGCATACACGTATCGACAGAAACTCACAAAATTTGATTATGCAATTTGCCTCGCCGCATCGATCAGTTATCTGATGATTCATCAGCAGGACCCGATTGGCCTGATGACCTTTGATGATGAATTGCGAGCAAGTCTGCCCGCTCGTAGCCGAAGAACTCATCTCGGAGATATTCTGTCCGTGCTGCAACGCTGCAAGCCGACTGGAAACACAAACATCGGTCATAACCTGCGACGAGTCGCGTCGATGATTCGGCAGCGAAGTCTCATGATGCTGATGTCGGATCTGCTGGCGGATCCTGACGAGATTATTGACGCTTTGCGAATGCTGCGTTATCGAGGTCATGACGTGATTCTGTTTCATATCCTAGATGAGGCAGAAGTCACGTTTCCATTTTCTGGCAGCGTTGATCTGTTAGAGCCTGAAACTCAGGAACACGAAATCGTGGACGCCGCAGGCATTCGCAGCGACTATCTGGAAGCTGTTGCAGAACTCAGAGAACGTTTTCGTTCCGTATGTGTAAGTATCGGAGCGGACTACGTGCCGCTCGACACGAGTATGCCATTCGATAAGGCGCTGGTGGAGTTTCTGTCGCAACGGCAGGCTAGATTCTGAATTCTGTTAAAGGATGATTGATAATGAAACCCATGACCAAATGTGTGGCGGTTCTGACATTGACCGGTGCTGCCCATGTTTTCCAAATCACAAGTGTTGCTTCAACGGAGCCCAATCCCATCGTGACTGCTCAATCTTCTGACGATTCTGATCTGCAGCTTCCTGCTGCCAATGCTTTTGCGGCTCCCAGCTCTCTGCCCTTTCATACGCCGGCGTTCGACAAAATTAAACTCGAACATTACCAGCCCGCTTTTTCGGTCGGGATGAAGCAACAACTGGCGGAGATGGCAGTCATTGCCGCCCAGACAGAAGCGCCGACATTCGAGAATACGATCGTGGCGATTGAAAAGTCCGGTGCTCTTCTGACTCGCGTTCGCAACGTCTTTTCTAATATGACCTCCGCGGAGAAATCAAAAGATCTGCAGAACATTGAAACGGAATTGGCCCCTCTGCAGGCCGCTCATTCCGACAACATTCTGCTGAACCGTGGGCTACTCGCTCGTGTTGAAAAGCTCTACCTGGCTCAGGATACGCTGGGACTAACCGGGGAACAACGTGAAGTTCTTAAGCAACATTATGAAAGCTTTGTGCGTGCTGGTGCTAAGCTTGACGAATCACAGCAGGCTCGAATTCGAGTATTGAACGAACAGCTTTCAAAACTGGAAACAAAGTTCGAGGAGAATCTTCTCGCTATCACAGAAGAGCGATCTGTCTTTCTGGACAATGCGACTGAACTTGATGGCATGAATGAAGCCGCCATTAAAGCGGCCGCTGAAGGTGCAGAGAAACGTGGCAAGGCTGGCAAATATCTGCTTGAGATTACCAATACGACTCGCGTGCCATTGCTGACGTCGCTCAACAACCGCACGACGCGGCAGCGAATCTGGGAAGCCTCTGCTTATCGTGGGCTGGGGCGAGATGGCGGCATTGATAACCGACCATTGATTCTGGAAATTGCTCAGCTTCGAGCCGAACGCGCGAAGCTTCTGGGATTCCCAAATCATGCCGCATACAAGCTCCAGAATCAGATGGCAGAAACGCCGGATGCTGCCGGAAAAATGCTGGCTGATCTCGTTCCAGGAGTCTTGGCTAAAGTGAATGTTGAAGCGGCTGACTTGAAGGCCATGATCAAATCCAGCGGAACTGATCATAAGCTGGAAGCGTGGGACTGGGAGTATTATTCAGAGAAGGTGAGGAAGGAGCGTTTTGACGTTGAGGAAGCTGCGGTCGAACCATATTTTGAACTCGACAACGTGCTGAAAAAAGGCGTGTTCTTCACAATGAACAAGCTCTACGGGATCGAATTCCGGGAGCGCACCGATTTACCGGTCTATCATCCAGACGTGCGCGTGTTTGACGTGTTCGACAAGGACGGTTCTCACTTTGCCATTTACTACGTGGACTTCTTCAAACGTGACACAAAACGTGGCGGCGCATGGATGAGTTCATTTGTCGACCAGTCGCATCTGCTCAATGAGAAGCCAGTCATCGTCAACGTGCTGAATATTCCAAAACCTGCCGCAGGCGAACCAGCGCTCATTAGCTTTGATAACGTGACGACGATGTTCCATGAAATGGGCCATGCTCTTCACGGCATGTTTTCGAACGTGACGTATCCGTCCGTTTCTGGTACTGCAACGCCGCGTGACTTCGTTGAGTTCCCGTCAACTTTCGAAGAGGACTGGGCAATTCAACCGGAAGTACTGAGCAACTATGCACGACACTACAAAACCGGAGAGCAGATTCCAAAGGAACTTCTCGACAAGGTTATCCGCGCAAACAAGTTCAACAAGGGATTTGATACCCTCGAGTATCTGGCTGCAGCCTTGCTTGATCTGGAATGGCACACTCTGACTTCAGAAAAAATTCCGGAAGACGTTGAACAATTCGAAACTGCCGCGTTGAAGAAATACGGGATTGACCATTCGGCTGTTCCGCCACGATATCGAACAGCGTACTTTGCTCATATCTGGTCAGGCGGCTATTCCAGCAGCTATTACGCGTACTTGTGGAGCGAAGTTTTGGCCGCAGACGCGTTTGCTTACATGAAAACTCGCGGCGGACTCACTCGTGAGAATGGTCAAAGCTTTCGCGACACAATTCTGTCAGTTGGCGGTAGTCGTGAAGCAATGGATTCTTACAGAGCATTTCGTGGAAGCGAACCATCCGTGGAGGCGTTGCTGAAGCGTCGAGGTTTAAAATAGCCCCGCGTTACTAAATCAGACAGCGCTAATCAGTCAATTGATATGAGTTCTCAGTTGAGCGGCGACGCCAGATTCTGGATGGTCTGCCTGATCCGGCGAACGTTGGGTCCTGTTGCTGACGAGCTTCAATTCGACTCCTGAAGGTCAATCAAAGCCGTACAAACTTTCGCAGTGTCGGCAGCCCGGTGGGATCTTCACCTGCGGCTCCTGCGGCTGTGAACGCCACTTCTCCCACGTAAATACTTCCCTGCGAATCGACACTGATGTCGTGACACGCATAAAAGCTATCTGGTCGCCGAGTATTGAGGCCTCCGCCCCATCGACTTAGCAATTTGCCTTCGCTGTCAAAGATGCTCACACGTCCTCCGGTTGGCTCGACCGGCAAAGGCTGCCACGGAAAACGACCATTCTGGTTTCCGAGTTCAGCGACGAAAAAAACACCGTCATCGCTGGTGAAAATCTGGCATGGTCGAACGACGTCCGTCCATGTGTCGAGCAGTAATCCAGATCGATCGAAAATCTGGATGCGACTGTTTTCGCGATCAGCAATAAGCACACGGCCTCGAACATCAACGCATATACCATGCGGAACGTTGAATTCACCCGGCCCTGTGCCTGGCGCTCCCCAACTGTGCAGCAAAATTCCATTCTCATCGAAGTGATGGATGCGAGCGTTCCCATAGCCATCGGCAACAAACACATGACCATCGGGAGCCATGGCCACATTCGTTGGAAGGTTGAATGGACCAGCGGCGGCCGTGATCCTGCGATAATCAAAACCTTCAACGCCGGTTTTGGAGGGAACGCCGACGGGGCCAATGTCCCGGATCAACTGGCCAGTGCTGGAATACTGAGCAACCCGATGACCCAGATCATCCGTCAGGTAAAGACTTCCATCAGGCGTCGCCGTCATTCCGTGCGGTCGAACAAAGCAGTTCTCGCCCCATGCGTCTACAAATTGACCATCGAGCTCAAAGACCAGCACGGCGGGATTGCCCCGATTGAAGACAAAGACACGGTCGTTGTTGCCGACTGCGACGCCGATCGCTTCAACAACATCGATGTCGGCTGGAATCTGCGCCCAGTTCCGGACCGGTCGATATTTCCAGTCGCCCTGACCGAGCACTGGCGATGATTCTGTCTGTTGAGCCATTCAATATTCTTTGCGTTTTTCGTCGGAAGGATGTGGGCGAATTTTCTGGCTGGCAGAATCTGCAGGGGGCGCGGGACCGAAACTCCTGGCGAGTTTCGTCATGAAGACGTATGGCTGCGTGACACGCGATCGATCACGTCCTGTGTTACGCCGCTGGCCAAAGCAACACTGACAATCTGTTGCCAAGTTTTGTCATCAAGTTCGATGCCGTTGGCTATGCGATCCTGACGCTTTTGATCTTCGATTTCGCCCGGTATTAAAATGCTGTCTCCTGGCTGTGCCGTCTTTGCACTCTTCACAAAATCGATATATCGCGCGGCGTCGGCTGCGAAAAAGTCTTCAATGGGCAAGTGCGATGGATCAATGAAAACGGAGAGCATTCCCTGTTCCAGTCGCGTCTTTCCAGGCTGACTGCAGCCACTACCCGTCAGAGCTCCCGCCAGCAGTTCAATCATGAATCCGAGTCCGTACCCTTTGTGTCCGGCGATCGGCAGAATGGCGCCAACGGGCGGACCACCCGCTGGACCATAGAAATCATTCGGGTCGTTGGTGGGCTGACCTTGAGCGTCCAGAATCCAGTTATCCGGGACGAGAGTTCCCGCGTTGCGAGCGACCTTTAACTTTCCTTCAGCGGCAGCAGCAGCGGCGATATCCAGAATGACGTGCGGACGACCTTCGATCGGGACTCCAATCGTCACGGGGTTCACCGAAAGGCGAGGTTCGATGCCACCGGCTGGCACTACGAACATCCCCTTGCCACTGGTGTTCACGAAATGGATCGAGACCACGCCAACATCGGCGGCCATTTCTGCCCAGTGCCCAATGCGGCCGAGGTGCCCACTACTTTTCAACGCGATGACGGAAGCTCCGTGCTGCCGACACTTTTTTAGTCCCAATTCAACCACTTGCCCGCCGATGGACTGACCGTAGCCCTGTTGGCCGTCCACAAGTGCAAGGGAATCCATTTCATGAACAATCTGGAGTTGACGGTTCGCAATGACATCTCCATCCTTGAGCCACTGGATATAGATGGGCGTGCGAATGACACCGTGCGAATCGTGGCCGGCAAGATTGGCTTCAACCAGATGATTGCCGATGGAATCCGCTTCGGCAAAGGGCTGCAACT
>JANOZG010000562.1:0-4220 GCA_031429275.1 Planctomycetota bacterium | reverse complement strand
CGGTGCGATGGTTGCCGCGCTCGAAGGTCTCGACGCAATAGTCTTCACCGCAGGTATCGGCGAGAATTCTCCGGAGATCCGCGACAAGGTATGCAACCGGCTGAAGTGGCTCGGAGCGAAGCTGAGTGACACGGCCAATCGGGCGGGAAATACAGTTCTTAACAGTGACGGGAGCCGCGTCTCGATTCTTCGCGTCCCAGCCGACGAGGAAGCAGTAATTGCAGGACATACCGCAAGTGCGATCACCAACTGACCCGTTCACCGAAGTTTCAGCAATACGAAAACCCTCATGAACAAACCATTGTCTCCAACCGAACTCTCGAACATCGACGGATACTGGCGCGCGGCCAACTATCTCTCGGTTGGCCAGATCTACCTGCTCGATAACCCGCTCCTGACGGAACCACTGAAGAGAGAGCACGTCAAACCTCGCCTGCTCGGTCACTGGGGCACGTCGCCAGGCTTGAACCTCATCTACGTGCATCTCAATCGGGTCATCGCAGCGCATGACCTGAATGTGCTCTTCATTACCGGACCCGGCCACGGCGGACCGTCTCTGGTCGCCCACGCCTACCTTGAAGGGACATACACCGAGGTGTACCCTCATGTCACTGAAGACGAAGTTGGGATGAAGAAGCTGTTTACGCAATTCAGTTTCCCTGGCGGCATCCCCAGTCACGTCGCTCCGGAGACGCCCGGCAGCATCCATGAAGGTGGCGAACTGGGTTACGCATTGTCGCATGCCTTTGGAGCCGCGTTCGACAACCCTGACCTGATCGTGGCCGCCGTCGTCGGCGACGGTGAGGCCGAGACAGGCCCGCTCGCGACGAGTTGGCACTCCAACAAGTTCCTCAATCCCGTCACCGATGGAGCAGTCCTTCCGATTCTGCACCTGAACGGCTACAAGATCGCAAGCCCCACGATTCTTGCCCGTATTCCAAAAGACGAATTACAGAAATTGTTCGAGGGCTACGGATACAAGCCATACTTCGTCGAGGGGCACGAGCCAGAACACGTCCACCAGGAACTTGCAACCGCCATGGATGCGGTGTTGATTGAGATCCGTCAGATCTGGACTGACGCGCGGACCGAGGGAAAGCAAGGTCGCCCGATCTGGCCTATGATCATCCTCCGTACTCCCAAGGGCTGGACGTGCCCCGCCGAGATCGACGGGAAGAAGTGCGAGGACTATTGGCGGTCGCACCAAGTGCCGATGGGCGAAATGGACAAGGCTGGGCATGTCGAAATTCTCGAGAAGTGGATGAAGAGCTACCGTCCCGATGAACTGTTCAATGCGACCGGGAAGCTCAAGCCAGAGCTTGCGGCGTTGGCTCCGAAAGGCCCACGACGGATGAGCGCCAATCCACACAGCAACGCCGGCTTGCTGCTGCAGGACCTGCGGATGCCCGACTACCGCAAATACGCTGTCAAGGTCACAAGCCCGGGTGCAGTGGATGCCGAATCGACACGCGTGATGGGGAAGTTTCTCCGCGATGTGATGCAGCTCAACCTGGCAAGCAAAAACTTCCGCCTGTTTAGCCCGGACGAGAACAACTCGAACCGCTGGCAGGATGTGCTGGATGTGACGAACCGGACCTGGATGGCGGAACGGTACGACACTGACGACAAACTTGCCCCGGACGGACGCGTGATGGAAATGCTCTCCGAGCACCAGTGCCAGGGCTGGCTCGAAGGCTACCTGCTCACCGGCCGACACGGATACTTCTCGTGCTACGAGGCGTTCATTCATATCATCGACTCGATGTTCAATCAACACGCGAAGTGGTTGAAAGTCTGCGCCCAGATCCCGTGGCGGCGGCCGATCGCGTCGCTCAACTATTTACTGTCTTCACATGTCTGGCGGCAGGACCACAACGGTTTCTCGCATCAGGATCCGGGGTTTCTCGACCACGTCGCAAATAAGAAAGCCGAGGTCGTCCGCATCTATCTGCCTCCGGACGCGAACACCTTGCTGAGCGTCACCGATCACTGTCTGCGGAGCCGCAATTACGTGAACGTGGTTGTGGCCGGCAAGCAGCCTGCACCGCAGTGGCTGTCAATAGACAAGGCGGAGAGGCACTGCGCTGCCGGAGTCGGCATCTGGGAATGGGCGTCAAACGACCTGGGGCCCGAGCCGGACGTGGTCATGGCATGCTGTGGCGACGTGCCTACGCTCGAGACACTTGCGGCCGTGGACTTGCTGAGACAACACTTACCTGAAGTGAAGGTGCGGGTCGTCAACGTCGTCAACCTCATGAAACTGCAACCACCAAAGGAACACCCGCACGGCCTGACAGACGACGAGTTTGATGAGATCTTCACCGCAGATCGACAGATCATCTTTGCGTTCCACGGATATCCATCGTTGATCCATCAATTGACCTACCGTCGAACCAACCACGCAAACCTACACGTACGCGGTTTCAAGGAAGAAGGGACGACAACAACTCCATTTGACATGGTCGTCATGAACGACATGGACCGGTTCCACCTGGTGATGGATGTGATTGATCGCGTTCCCGGACTGGCCGACCGTGTGAGTCACGTGAGGCGGGCTATGGTCGATAAGCGGGCTGAGCACAAGCGTTATATCGCAGTGCATGGCGAGGATCTGCCTGAGATCACAGACTGGCGTTGGAGCGACGAGACCGCTGTGAGCCAGGCAGGGAGTACATCATGAACAAGGATCAGAATGTCGGATCCACCGTTGACACAATCGCAAAGACGGCCACTCAGCCGGATGCCCAGCAGACGTGGCACGTGCTCTCGTTCGAGGCCGTCAAAGACAGCCTGCAAACAGATGTGGCGCGCGGTCTGACTCAAACCGAAGCGGCACGGAGACTCGCACAGTATGGCCCCAATACGTTGGCACAGGCGCAAGCACGCTCGGCGTTCTCGATACTTCTGGCCCAGTTCCGCAGTCTCATCGTGGCCTTGCTGGTCGGGGCCACAGTGATCGCTTTTGCAATGGGCGACCGGATCGAGGCGGTTGCAATCCTGGTTGTCATCATCATCAACGCCGCTATCGGATTTTTCACCGAGTGGAAGGCGGAGCGAGCGCTGTCCGCTCTGCAAGACCAGTCCGTGAGAGTCGCCCATGTCATCCGGGACGGCACAGAACGTGAGATTCCGGCGGCCGAGTTGGTGCCGGGCGATTTGATCGTTCTTGCCGCCGGAGCACGGGTGCCCGCTGATGGCCGCATCGTCGAGAGCGCTCGTCTGCAAATTGAAGAGGCCGCGCTGACGGGTGAGTCACTCGCGGTGACCAAGATCGCCGAGCCGCTCCCCGACAAGAACGCGACACTTGGTGATCGCCTCAACATGGCCTTCCTGGGGACGACAATCACGGACGGACGCGGCCGATTGTTGGTCACGGCCACGGGCGCGCAGTCGGAGGTGGGCAAGATTGGCGTCCTGATCGATGAAGCGGTCACTCGGGCCACACCATTGGAACAAAAGTTAGCCCGGCTCGGTCGCCTCCTCATCGTGGTCGTGTTGGCGCTGTGCACGGTGATCGTCCTGGCGGGCTGGCTTCGCGGTGTCACCGACTTTTGGCACATGCTGGAGATCGGCCTCTCGCTGGCAATTGCTGCTGTTCCCGAAGGATTGCCCGCAGTGACCACCATGACTCTGGCGCTGGGGATGCAACGCATGGCTCGCATGCGAGCGCTCGTTCGCCGACTGCCCGCTGTCGAGACCCTGGGCTCGGTCACCATTATCTGCACCGACAAGACGGGGACGCTGACCAGGAATGAGATGACGGCTTGCGTCTACGCTCTGGACAAGCGTCGCGTTGACGTGACCGGCGCAGGGTACGAGCCGACGGGCAAGTTTCAGGACGGCGAAACGCTCGTTGAACCACAAGCCGACGAGCATCTCTCACTGGCCTTGCGAATCGGCATGTTATGCAACGATGCCAAAGTAGAACGTGCTGACGGTCACGACACCGTGCTGGGCGACCCCACCGAAGCAGCCTTGGTCGTCGTGGCGGAAAAGGCAGGGATGCAGCACGCTGCACTTATCGCCGAATTTCCACGCCTCAGCGAATTGCCCTTCGACAGCACCAGCAAGCGCATGGTGACCGTACATCGCGCGACACAAGGCCCTACGCTGGCGTTTCTCAAAGGTTCGCCGGGGACGTTACTCGCCGCAAGTAATGTTGCTGGCGCACCCTTAAGGTAAGCGATCGTCCGACCTTGCGGCGTGCGATGCACCGTGAC
>JANOZG010000561.1:0-10219 GCA_031429275.1 Planctomycetota bacterium | reverse complement strand
CGAATCTTTGCTGCGTAGTAGTGGCCCAGATAGGCCAGTGCCTCACAGTCGTTTACCGTTTTCTGGAGCTCCGCGTCCTTCACTGCGGGCTCGCGGAGTTCATCGAGCGACGCAATGGTCTTTGACGCTGCCCCGTCGAGCGCGGCAGCGATTTCGAGAGGCGTGGTTTGCTCCATCGGTTGGCGCGAGGTGAGCTTGTTTCGCCAGTCGCGAATGCACAGCACATTTGCTCCTGGCATGGCGCTGCCTTCCATGAAATGGCGCACGGTGTAGAAGCCATTGCCCTTGCTTTTTCGATGGCTCCAGCATGCCTCGGGAAACCACTTCAAATCAATGTCTCCCCAGAAAAATCGCGTGGTCAGAGGCATGACCTGCGACGCACCTTGCAGTGCGTGGAAGACATGCGACGACGAGGCCGTGGGATGACGGGCAGCCAGGGCCCTTTCGAAGTGCGAGTCTGGCAGTGACGGATCGTACGCGAGTCGTCCCATCAGCATGAAGGAGTACCATTGCTTTTCAATCACGAGCGGACGCGCGCCGGGAGCAGGATGTCGTTCGAGGAAGTCGCGGCCCCAGGTATAGCCGTCCGGCCCCATGTAAAACCCGGCGATCTTGTCCGCTGGAGGAATGTTTGAAATGTAGTCGCGAATGTAAGCAGGATCGCCAAAGCGGAACGTGTAGATGTCGTCATTGCGAACGGTGAGCCAGGTCTTTCGTCCGGGGGCAAGGTTCTCGAGCAGTGGCTGGATGAAGATGGGCTTGGTGATCGAATACATGTGAGCCACTGAGTATTTGAAGCTGAACTCGAACGTGCCCGGATAGTCGTTGAAGGCGTCCAGAATGTCGCTCTGCGCCGTCCAGTGAAAGCGATGGATCATCGGGAAGTCGCGCTTCGGCTCGTCCTTTAAGGCATCGCGTACGCCTTCGCCATAAGTGTCCCAAAGCCACGCCTCCTTCGACTTTGAGTCCATTTTCTCCGGCATGCCCTCGCCCGCCGTAATCCCCATGCCCGCGAGCAGGGGATACGTCTTCACCATCTCGCGCACAGTGGCTCGGAAATATTTTTTCGTGATCTCATTGTCCAGATCGTTGGTGATGCCGTGTTTGCCATCAGCGCCGAAGGTGAAGACATTCCAGGTGAAGACATAGACTCGAATACCGCGGTCGGCAGCCCGTTGCATGACCCACCGCCAGAACTCAATCTTTTCGTCCATGGTGATCTTTTTCACGACCTCATGGTCCGCGAGCATTTCTGCGCGCACGAAGCCCTCGCCCGAGAAACTGAAGCTGTCATCCAACTTCACCTTCGTACGCCAGACGTCATCCAGCGCCACCTCGGGGAACTCCGGCACCTTCACCATCGACGGAAAGGGATGCAGGCTCCACAGCGAGAGCACGTTGTAGCGATGCCGCGCCATGGCATCGAGGAACTCGGTCCAGAACTCACGGTCCCACATTTCCGGGATGTTCGCTTGCGCGGCATCCGCAGGGTCCGAATAACTCGGGGTACGCAGGTCCAGCGGGATGTTGAACTTAATGCCGCGCTGCGCGATGTGAGGGCTGTGTTCGGATTCCTTCAGTGATTCGAGTGTTCCCGTGCGAATCGCTTCTGCGATGTCCAGTCCACCGTACATCGCACCCACAGGATCAGCACCGCTGACCGTCAGTTTCTCGCCGTCACGTTTGATGCGGTAGCTTTGAGCAACCGCTTTAACCCTCTTCTCGACCGTTATGTCCAAATTGAGAGCTGAAGTCATGCCCTTGAGGTTGGCCTCACGCAAAATCTCTGCTGCGGCAAACTTCCCCGGCTCGCCGGTTGATGCATCGTTCTTGAGTTCCGAACCTGCGGCTAATGTTGAAGTCAACATCGTGATGGTGAGCGCAATGACGAGGTGTCTCATAGAAGCGGGCCGGGTGCCAGTCGATGTCTCGGATCGCATTGAATACTCCTTGTGGGCCGTTGACGTGGCGTGTCGGGTTGAATCGCTTATTATACGACCGACGATATCCGCTCTTCCAGGCGGTTGAAGGGAAATCGTCCCAATCGGAGGATTCGACGTCTAACCGAGTGGCCTCAGAGTCTGGCTGTCGATTGAACAAGAACTGATAAAAATCACTTAATGGAAACCGAAATCTCAACAGTGAATACGTTCGTTATCTCCGAGACGGTGTTTTACCGGATGCTGATCGGATGGGCTCTGACTGCCGTGGTCGCATTCTTTGGGTTAATGCTGATTCCCGCGCCGTATGGCCGTCATCTTCGGTCCGGATGGGGGCCGCGACTGCCAAGTGGGCTCAATTGGCTTATCATGGAAATACCAGCGTTGTTGGTATTCGTCGTCGTCTTTGTGCAATCCTTGCCTCACTCAAACATCACCTGGTGGTATTGCGTGTTGTGGAGCTTGCACTACGGATATCGAAGCCTTGTCTACCCCTGGTTTGTTCGCAGCTCTCGCAGCATGCCCGTGACTCTGACGATGGGTGGCATCGCTTATAATATGGTCAACGGATTCCTGCAGTCGGCTTCCGTGTGCTGGTTTGGGACGCACCTTCGTGTTGACGTTTCGACTGCTGGCCCCGCTTTGATCGCGGGTAGCATACTTTTCTTCACAGGACTTTTGATTCACGTCCATTCGGACATGCAATTGCAGCAACTGCGAAAAAGACAAGGTCCGGATTATCACGTGCCCCATGGGATTCTGTATCGCCTGATTTCCTGTCCGAACTATTTTGGTGAAATGATCGAATGGATCGGGTGGGCGATGCTGACATGGTCGCCTGCCGGATTAGTCTTTGCGCTGTGGACGGCGGCCAATCTCATTCCCAGAGCCCTCACGTCGCACGCCTGGTATCGCGACCGCTTCGCAGATTATCCGCGAGATCGAAAGGCGATCGTGCCATTTCTTCTGTGACTCGACTCTGGAGAATCGAGTTACAGGCTTATCGAACGGCGCCCGAAGCGCCTTTCATGCCACAAGCGGATTGTGGCATATCCGTGGTCGAATCGCTGAGCAGATCAAGAACGCGTCTTGCCCGATGTGGCTGTCCATCGATCAACACAGCAACCGCTTGTTTGAGTGCGACCTCACGAAAATCATCGGCCCCCGACGTCGGCTGGGCACGATCGATTCGATCCAGAAAGGCAGCAACGTCGAGAAGCTTCGCCCGGTGCTCAAGGAAGTACATGTTGATCACCTGCTCCCGAGTCTGCGGGCAGGATTTTGTGAGCTCCGTCATATTGGCCTCTTGGTGCCTTCAGCAGCACGAAACGAGCGAAATCAAACCCTCTCAGCAGGCCAGCCTCGCAGTGGAATTCGTTCGAGAAGAAATGGGGCCGCTCGGACTTGAACCGAGAACCAACGAATTATGAGTTCGCTGCTCTAACCGATTGAGCTACGGCCCCGTGTGGCGTTCAGACATTACAATTGTCCGATGGATGTCGGACGTGTGCATGATAATGTTCGATTGCGTTTTCAGCACTTAGACACGCAAAAATCTGCAAAGGTCGAGAAAATTGTCGACGGAATGCTGAGAATATGTTCGAGTCTCTCAGGACTTGCAAGCGGGAGTAGCGCCATCAGCCCTCGAATCTGTCGATTCCCGCTTTGGACTCTCCCGGTCTCCCCCTAAATAGCCTGCGTCAAGTTGGTCGCTGTTTGACAGAGCTTGCAGTGTCGTGCATCCCCGGATGAGGATTGCTATATTTCCTGACGAGTCAATGATCACTTCAGCAAGCTGTCGATAAGGTGAAGAAAATGACACAGTTAAACCAGCGGAAACAGATCTCTCGTCGTTCCATGATCACATCTTCGGCTGCGATTGCTGCGGTGGCTGGGTTGGGATCGTCCGTCAACTTGCTTGCTCGCCCGCAGAATGTTTCACCAGGAACCGTCACAACTGAGATGAATTTCGGATTGGTAACGTATCAATGGGGCAAGGACCTGGACTTACCTTCGCTGATTGACACGTGCGAAAAGTCCGGGCTGACCGGTGTTGAACTGCGTACTGAACATCGCCACGCTGTCGAACCCTCGTTGTCAAAGGCTGAACGCGACGATGTGCGAAAACGATTCGAAGCCAGTGCCGTTGAACTTGTTGGCTATGGCTCGAACGCTCAGTTTCACGAAGCCGACCCGGAAAAAGTAAAGGCAAATATTGAACTCACGAAACAGTACATTCAGTTGATGCATGACTGCGGTGGCTCAGGTGTCAAAGTGAAGCCGAATGGCTTTGTGAAAGGTGTGCCACACGAAAAGACGATCGAACAGATTGGCAAAGCACTGAACGAAGTTGCCGAATACGGAGAAAAATACGGCCAGCAGATCCGCGTTGAAGTACACGGAGCCGAAACCCAGGAACTTCCTGTCATGAAGGCGATTTTTGACATCGCCACGCATCCGAATGTTGCCGTCTGCTGGAACTCAAACGCAGAAGATCTGAAAGGCGAAGGGCTGAAATACAACTTCAATCTTGTGAAAGATCGCTTCGGCGCGACAGTACACGTTCGAGAACTGACAATGAACGACTATCCCTACGGCGAGCTTTTTCGTCTGTTTAATGAAATCAAATACGCAGGCTGGATTCTGCTTGAAGCCAGAACTGAGCCAAAAGACAAAATCGCCGCACTGATCGAGCAACGACAGGCGTTTGAAAAGTTGACAGCTGGGTAAGTGGAAGGTCCAACCATGAAGTTTGTCTTAGCACTTGATCAGGGTACCACAAGTAGTCGCGCTATTCTGTTTGATCACGCTGGAGTTGCAGTTGCAACATCGCAGCAGGAGTTTACGCAGCTGTTTCCAAAACCCGGTTGGGTTGAACATCATCCGGAAGAAATCTGGGAGACGCAGCTTGCGACAGCTCGAACGGTGATGCGAGACGCTTACGTTGACGCCAGTCAAATCGCCGCCATCGGAATTACCAATCAGCGTGAAACGACAATCGTCTGGGATCGCCGCACAGGGAAAGCGATCAGCAACGCCATTGTCTGGCAGGATCGTCGCACGGCAGTAGTCTGCGACTCACTTCGGCGCGAAAAGGCCGATCGGATCATACGCAGGAAAACGGGACTGATTCTTGATGCCTACTTCTCCGCAACGAAGCTGCAGTGGATCCTGAAGCACGTCAAAGGCGCGCGGCAACGGGCCGAAAAAGGCGAACTGGCATTTGGTACCGTAGATTCATGGCTCCTGTGGCGTCTGACAGAAGGCCGCGTCCACGCGACTGACCCCAGCAACGCCAGTCGCACGATGCTGTTCAATATCCATAAGGGTGATTGGGACGACAAGCTGCTGCAACTCTTCGACGTGCCAAGGAAGATGTTGCCGGAGGTGCGGTCATCCAGCGAAGTCTTCGGGACCACAAATCTGCTTGGCGAAGAAATTCCGATTGCGGGTATTGCGGGTGATCAATCGGCGGCGTTATTCGGTCAGATGTGTCATCGTCCAGGGATGGTAAAGAACACCTACGGCACCGGCTGCTTTATGCTCATGCATACCGGCGATAAGCCGATGACGTCAAAAAACAATCTGCTGACGTCCGTTGCATGGAAGCTCAATGGCAAGACCGAGTACGCATTGGAAGGTAGTATTTTTATCGCTGGTGCCGTGGTGCAATGGCTCCGCGATGGCTTGGGGATTATTCACAATTCGTCCGAAGTCGAAGCGCTGGCCAGGCAGGTTCCGGATTCTGGCGGAGTGGTGATCGTGCCGGCCTTCGCTGGCCTCGGTGCGCCGCACTGGGATTCGTGGGCTCGTGGTTTGATGATTGGGATGACACGCGGAACAACTTCGGCGCATATTGCTCGAGCCGCTCTCGAGAGCATTGCATTTCAAGTGGCTGACGTGTTGAACGCCATGCAGGCTGATGCTGGTTTGAAAGTGCGAGAATTACGCGTCGATGGTGGGGCATCTGCGAATGATCTTCTGATGCAGTTCCAGGCAGATGTCATGGGAGTGCCCGTGGTGCGACCGCAAGTCCTGGAAACCACGGCCTTGGGCGCGGCGTACCTTGCGGGCCTGGCTGTAGGGTTCTGGAAAAACAAACGTGAAATTGATTCGCAATGGCAGGCCAATGCGAAATTTTCCCCTGCGATGAAGAACTCCGATCGCGAAACGAAAATGCATCGCTGGCAGCGGGCCCTTGAAAGAAGTAAGTCGTGGGAAGAGCAATGACAGTGCAGATTTTTTTTCGCGCCGCGTTAGCACTTGCAGTCGCAATCTGCGCTGCTTCACCAGTCCTGCTGGCACAAGAAATAACGTCCCCGCCTGCCGAATTGAAGGCACCGGAGTTTTACACGAAATATATCAGCGCCGATGGTTATCCGATTGTCGCTTCTGCCAACGTCAACGACTACGCCCTGAAAGAAGCCGCGTTCCTTGTTAACATGCTGCTGGCGAAGCGACCTGATGTGCGAGACGCCATGATCAAGAGTGGCTCGCGAATGTGCATTATCGGTCGCAGTGAATTCACAACAGACCAGCCCGAATGGAAATGGATGGCAGACGCTTCGCGGGATAACAACGAAGCTGACGGTGTGACAGCCAGAGACTTCTGGGACGCTCGAGCGCGCGGCATGGGCGGTTCAGAAACGGATCCATATTGCTCGTGCGGAGAAGAAAACCTGCTGAACTTTCCTGGCGATCCGTATTCAACGGAGAATATTTTGATTCATGAATTCGCTCACAATATTCATTTGCGTGGGCTCATTAACGTTGATCCGACGTTTGATCCGCGGTTGAAGGGTGCGTATGAAAAAGCGATGGCGGCTGGCTTATGGAAAGGCAAATACGCTTCCGTGAATCACTACGAATACTTTGCCGAAGGCGTGCAGTCGTGGTTCGACAATAATCGCGAAGACGATCACGATCACAACCATGTCAATACGCGTGAAGAACTGCTCGAATACGATCCGGAACTTGCAACACTTTGTCGAGAAGTCTTCCGGGATACGGAACTGCGGTACACGAAAGCCGTCACACGCCTCGAGGGTCATTTGCAAGGTTATGATCCCTCACTCGCTCCAAAGTTTGTCTGGCCGAAGCGACTTCAGCTGGCCCAGGAAATGATCCACAAAAAGGCAGTCGAGCGAGATCGTAAGACTCAGAAATCTGGGAATTGACGCCCGATCTGAGCAGATGCGTTGATTGAAGTGGAACAAGACGCCTTCGAATTTAGATGAAAGCGTTTAACCCGTGGCCGACAGGCCAGGCCGCAGAACATCCTGGCCTGTCGGTTTTGAAGTTGCGCTGTTCAGTCCCTTCTCCCCCACAATGGGGGGAGAAGGTGGCCGACAGGCCGGATGAGGGGGCTTTCAATCAATTTTGCGTGAGAAAAAGCCCCCTCACCCTAGCCCTCTCCCCCAAAGTCATTTGCAGCAATGCGACATGGCAATACCGCGTGAACCCGCGCAAACGACTTTGGGGGAGAGGGGACTCAACAAGACGACACGTTACCAAACTCGCAACTCTAAAACCTGTCGGCCACGGGTTAAACGTAACTGTTCTACTCGGGAGTTCTGTGTTGCAGTGCATTGAAGAGTTTTGTGTGACGGTGGTTGTGAAACATCGTGGTGGCGTGCCACTGTTTCCTTCGGTAGAATCCGCTCAACGCACTGCCCGACCATGAAAAATTGCGCAATACTCTTTGCCGCTGCCTGCGGAGATTGATCAATGACTGACGCATCCGACGATCTGAATGACCGATTGACTCGCGAATTCGCTCGGCGCGAAAAGAAGACGAAGCAAGTGAGTGTCCAGGCGAATGCTGAACTGATTACTCAAGACAGCAAAGAATCGACGTCTGCCACCGGTTCCAGGACTCCATCGCCTTCGACCGCTGACGTGGAACGTGATCAGATGGGAATGATCAATCGACTCCGGCTCCGGAACGCAGAATCTGCTCATCAGCTTGAGCGAGCTCGGCTGGCATATCGGACAGAAATGCAGTTGATCACTCATCAGTCCGATGCCGCGATTCGTGAAAGTCGGGCGTTTTGGGATGCGAAGTCGGTTGAAGTGGCCGAAACAATCAAGACCTACGTGCAGGCAACAGTTCGTGCGCTGGAAATTGATCGACTGGATTCTCGGAATGCCGATATTCAGCGAGCTTATGAAGTCGCTGCCTCCGCCCTGGAAAAGGCTCGGTCGGCAAAACTTCCGGAGGTGCTTAAGGATCGTTTGATGCAGGACGTTCTGGATAACTTTGAAAGAACATTGTCGCGAATTCAGAATGATACCATCGTTTCTAAATACGACCTCGACTAACGTTGCATTCCGCAAGATATGGACCGCGAACCCAAAACCACCGTTGATGATTCTGACGACGAATCGGCGAGCGGCCATGTTCTGCTTGCTGGCGGTGTGTTTCTGTTTATCGCCGGTGCAGTTGTTGGTTCGATGCTGTATGCCTTTGGCATTGCCGGAAGACATTTTGATGTCTACACACTTCGCAGCGGGCTGTTGACGTTTGGGGTGATCTCGCTGGCCGTTGCAATCGGTGTTGTCTTGATGACCGGTATGATTCGGCTGTTAACCATCTTCTGGCCGCATTCACTGACGATCTGGTCTGAGATCCGGATGCTGCGAAGAGCAAAAAAACGATCGTTGTCGCTGCTCAAACGCCGACATGGAATGCAGGAAGAACGGGCTCGGCTGACCGCAAAAATGCAGGCGACTTACGTGATGGAAAAAGAATCAGCGAAAGTTGCCAACCAGCAGGCATTGCAGGAATTGCGCGGAGCTTTGCAGATTTCGATGGTTCGCAGCTGCGAAATTGTGTTCGAACATCTGAACCGAACTTTGGATCAATACCATGAGTTAATAGCAGAGATCGAGGCATCGGCATTGCCAGCAATCGAAAAGAAAGAACTGCTCGATTCGTTAAGTACGAAGCTCAACGTGGAATCACTGGGCCAGAAGCAACAGTCGGCACAGCAAATGATGGAAACGGCGATCTGGGAAATTCGGTTCAATAAAGCTCGCATGATGGCCAAGCGAAAATCTGCGGCCGCCATCGACTATCTTCAGAAAATCCGCGAGCGAACTGAGAGCCATCGAATTCTGCTGAAGATCGATGCACTGATCCGCGAACTGACTGCGTCCGCGTAGTGGATTTGGCCAGGAATTCCGTCCAACGCGTACGGTAGGAGCAAATCTACCAGCCCCAATTGATGTGAGCCTGAGGCGCTAGCCGAATTCTTGCTTTGGAATCGGCCAGCGCTTTGGAGGACCGCATGACACTTCCCAAGAAGGGATTGACTGGGGGGAAGAAACCCTGGCAGTCGAAGAGTATTCAATCCATTGGTTCCAGGTTGATCAGAAGAACTCGTCGTAGTGCATCAGATCATCTTCTGTGACCAGTTCGTATTGGCGTTCCTTGAGTACTCGCAACGCTTCATCGGTTTCGCTGACAAAAATCGCTACGGCACCACGGCCGTTTTTGCGATACATCAATGGATAGACATATTGCACGTTGAGTTCTGCCGACATCAGGCTTCCCAGAACGACAGTATGTGGCTGGTCGGCATCTGGCAACACCACGCCAATGACATCAGTTTCAAACATCGTGAAGTTTGCGAACGTCAGCAGCTCATGAGCACGTTCGTAATGATTGACGATCACGCGAGCTACTGCACAATCGGCAGAATCCAGAATGCTGAGCGCCATGATTTTCAGGTCATCCCGTTCGATGACTTTCAACAACTGATGTAATGATCCAACGCGGTTTTCAAGGAATACAATGAACTGACGCAGGCAAGGCCAGTCGCGACCACGTGATGTGGTTGGCTGAACCAGGGAATCATCTCCGAATCCTGAACTCATGGTCTACAGACTCCATAATTATTGATCAATGAGCCTGGAGGCTCCTTTGGGTCAAGGGCTTTCAGCTCTTATCATGCACTCTTGCGAAACGATTCGCGACCATCGATGATCGAACTGGCGTCAAAGCGTTTACCGAAGTATCGTGAAATTGCCAGTGGATCACTCAGGACTTTTTCGGCACTGCCGGAGACCAAAACCTGTCCGTCACAGATGATATAGCTGCGGTCGGTAATCGTCAGCGTTTCTCGCTCGCGATGGTCGGTCAGCAGAATTGAAATGCCGCGATCTTTAAGACCCTTGATGATGTCCTGAATGCTGTGAATCGTCACCGGGTCAATGCCAGTGAACGGCTCGTCAAGCAGGATGATTTCTGGATCACTGGCAAGAGCGCGAGCAATCTC
>JANOZG010000560.1:0-18539 GCA_031429275.1 Planctomycetota bacterium | reverse complement strand
CACGTCAACAAATTTTATCCTACCCAATCTCCATCGGTGTAAACGTCCCAGTACTTCTTCCAAACCTCTCCCGCTCCACGCCAAACCACTGCAGTACCGACAACCAGAGATTGGACAACTCAACGCGTTTGTGTTCTTCCTTTGGACAGATGAGATGCCCCTGATGTTTGATGCCACCGCCGGCCAGCAGCACCGGCAAATCGCGATTGGAATGGTTCGAGGCATTGCCCATACCGCTACCAATTACGACGAGCGTGCTATCCATCAATCCGGCTTCTTTCAGCTTGCCGAGCAAGTGTCCGAACTGTGTCATCAAGTATTTCTCCACCGTCTGCAATTGGGTGAGCAGACCTCCCTGCTTACTGTGGTGTGACAGTCCGTGATAGCTTCCGACGTCGAGGTCATTGGTGTGGAATTGAAGCGGGATTTCAAAGGTGGCCACGCGGGTGGAGTCCGTTTGCAGGGCGAGCGTCATCAGATCCATAAACAGCGGTATCTCCTCGATCTGCATTCGCTCCTCGTCCTTGATCGTGTCTATGGGCGACTTTGGCTTCGGCTTGTCCAGACATGCTTCGGACATTTGCAACCGACGCTCCACATCGCGCACCGACGTTAGGTATTGATCGAGCTTGCCACGGTCCGACGCGTCCAGACTACCTGCCAATTGCTTCGCCGACTCACGCAACGCGTCCAGTACACTCGCTCGGTGCGACAGGCGTTCATGCTCCGAAACCTTTGCGGCCGCGCTCGACTCGACAAACAGTGCGTCAAACAGCCGCGCGGGATTGTTCACAGGCGGAAGACGCACACCCGCCCGATTCCAGCACATGTCCGTGCCTTCACCGATCCCCGCGGTGATCGAGGGATATCGCGTCGCGGAACCGACATGCTCTGCGGCCACGTGGTCGATCGAAATGTTCTTCTCCGGAAAGCCTGCCGCCTCCTCCTTCTTCACGCCCGTCAGAAACGAGTGTACCGCGCCATGCCCGCCCTTCGCGTCATGATCGAGGTGCGAGAAGACCGTGAAGTCCCCCCGATGCGCCTGCAGCGGAGCCAGCGTCTGACTGATTGCATAGTCGCGTCCGTCCCCCGTCGGGAAGAATCCGCCCGGCCAGAAGCCGAGATGGTTGCCAATACAAATCAGGCGTCGTGGATCGGTCTCCGAAACCGCAGCCGCGAAGCCGACGTTGAGGCTGTCGAACGCCGGAAGCGCGAGCGCCATTCCGAGTCCACGCAGGAAATGACGACGGTCGATGAAGGGCGCACGTTGCGTTTTCATGGGATCCTCGGAATTCAGTTTGCGTTAGAATCGGAAGGGTTGGAGGCGACGAGCACGCGGATCTGATCGACGCCGTTCAGCACATCAAAAGAAACTGTCAAGGTTCGGCGGTCAGTGCTCAAAGACACTTCATCGCTGGCATTGATACCGCGTCGAAAAACACCACCAAAATCAGCCGAAGGAAGGCCCAGCAAAGCATCGGATTCGTCCAGCATGCCGGCTCGAAACAGGAGACCAACCACAGGACGGTCAAATTTCAGCGTGCCGGAAAACCGTTGAGGTGATTCAGAGGTGAGTGATTCACCGGGATTGAACTGGACCAGGTAGCTGTCGACCATCACCGGTAGAGAGAGCGCCACCTGTTGCTTCAAACCCTTCGGAATGTGATACGCGCCGGGCTCGGTCGCACTCATCACGAAGCCAGCGGGCAGTTGCACCGATTCCCGCTCCGGGAAGATCAATAACCGGTCGCGGTCCACGACCTTGCCCGGCATCGCCCGTTCATTTGGTTCAGCGACTCGCATGGCCCCCTCAACGGCCTCCACTCCAAAGGATGTCTGCCAGGTCGGCAGGTAATCGCGCACCTCATACGGAATCTCGCTGGGGGCGTCGGAGCTCCCCGCGACCCGCACAGATGTTCCTGCCGAAAGCTGCTGAGGTCCTGAGTCATGTTGCTGGCCCCGCAATTCCACCTCGCCCTCAAAAACGGCGATGGAAGTTGCGCCATCATTCGCCACATCCACCCCGAACGAAGTTCCCAAATCCACGATCGTCTCTGCGGGAGTCTCGAGCGTGAAGCCTTTGATCGTACCCGGTACCCGAATCGTCGCACGGCCTCTGAGCATCCGCACGGCATTTTGACTTACGATCTGAAAGTCGGCGGGCCCTTCGACTGCAAGCTTGGCACCGGACTGAAACCTCACGACCACGCGACCGTCGTCAACTCGAACCCAATCCCCCGGCTGAAATTTATCGCCGCTCTTGAACGCCACAGTGCGGATCGCGCTTTGTACAAAACCGGCCGGTGCGATAGCCGCAGCCTGATCCACCGGACGCGTCCGCCGACTCTGCACCCACGTGCCCATCAGCACGACCGCAGCGGCGGCGGCCAGCCAGACACTTTTCCGCCAGGGAAATCGCGGTACCTTGTCAGAGCGTTTTTCATTTTTCGCGGCATAACGTAACGCTGCTTCGCCGGTTCCCAGGCTCTCGGCAAGGACAGCGTCAAGCGAAAGAAACTGCACCGCATAACTTCTGGCGGCCGCGCTACCGAGCAGCAAGGCATTCAGTTCATCGCGTTCCTCGACGGAAAACGATTCATGCGCTGAGGCGAACAACAGTTCTTCGAGGCGATCACGTTGAAAGGAGGGATCGCTCATGCTGCACCTCCCGTTGCCAGTCGCCCTTCGACGCATTCACCGAGCTTTCGTCGCAGACGCAGCAGCATGACCTTCAACGCACTGATCCCCTTGCCCTGCGCAGCGGCGACATCCCGAATCGAGCCACCACGAACGTAGTAAGCGGATAACGTCTCCCGATTCCGGTCACTGAGTAACTCCAGGCACGCCTCAAGCGCCGCAGCCCGATCCGAAATCGCATCTACCGTTTCGGACGCCTCGTCCGCCATCAACTCAACAACATTTGTGTCAAACACAAATCGCTTCTGGTCTCGTTTGCGATCCCTGATCACCCCGAGCACCTCAAACTTTGCCACGGCGATTGCCCAACGCAGAAACTCCGTGTCAGGGTTCCAGTCGCCGCACTTCCTCCACAACACAATATTGGCGCGTTGCAGGGCCTCCCTGGCTTCCTCACTATGACCCAATGCTGCCTGACAATAACCGCGCAAAGCGGTCTGGTTTTCGGTCAACGCGAGTACAAATGCTTCGCTTGGGACGTGCGCGGCGGGTTCTGCCATTCAGTTTCTCTCCTTCTGTCCTGTAAACTCCTCCTGAATGCACCGCGGTTACATGTTTTTGACATTTTATATGAAAGTTATCATCTGGATTTCAGCTTGCCTCCCCGGAAGGGACTCTCTTCCTAACCGATAAGCGCCTTTTCCAAGGAGGAGAAGCCGACACTGCCTGTTACAGATGAACGCTTTGGCAGATCTCGAGTCTCTTTCCGTTGGGCAGTGACCAGTGGCGAACTGTTCAAGGAGCGGTTAACAGCCGGAGAGCACGAGCTGTGAGCTGGCGGGTTGGTTGTGCAGTTTCGCACAGAGTCGACAAACGGGGATGTTTCGCCATCGTGCCAATGGTCATGCGATCGGGCGCGATCAGGGGCTCCCCGAACACGCCGACGATGCCACTCTGCAATCTCGTGCGCCAGTGATAGCGTCCGGTGAGCAAAGTATATCGCGACGGTGAACACACACCGGAAGATGAATGCCCATCCGTGAAACGCATCCCTTGCGACGCGAGCCTGTCGATGTTCGGCGTGGGAATTTTGCCGCGTTCGGGGTTGTTGCACCGCACATCGCCGTAGCCGAGGTCGTCGGCGAAGATGATCAGAATGTTGGGTTTCGCCATCGACTTCGCCGCATCGGCAGCGTGTAGAGAAGCGAGCGGTGCGATCAGAAGTGCGGTGAGAATAGAAAGCGTACGGTTCATGATGATCTTTATGTTTGAGTTGAAAACAGTCGCTCCCTGATCTCATGTTTCAATTTCAGTCGACTATCCACAATTTGGAACTGCACATCAAACGAGAACGGTTGCTCTTTGATTTTGCGAATGTGCTTGAAGCGTCAGTTTCCAATGGCTCAGGTCAATCCTGGACGGCGCTTTGGTTTCGGTTTCATCAGCGATTGAAGTTTGGTAAGTGCCGTGCGATTCACCTGTCTTTGTCATCGGTCTTGATGTACTCCTTTGGCAGGGTTCCGACCCAGCCTGCGACCTGGGTGGAGAGTTTTTCAACGATGTCGGGGTGCCTGGAGACGAGGTTTTGTTTCTCGCCTGGATCGTTGACAATGTCGTAGAGCGCGAGTTCGGCTCCGTTCCCGCGAGTCGGGTGGATGAGCTTCCACTGGCCTTCACGGATGCCGGCATCGCTGTTTACGGAACTAGTTTTCCACAAGAGAGACCTGGTGCGTACGTGCTCACCTTTGCCGAGCCGTGCGGCAGAAGCGTCCTCGGCATCGAAGTCGGTGGCGTTGATCTCTACGCCAGTGATGGCGCACAGCGTCGGCAGGAAGTCGATGCCACTGATGACGGACTTGTCGTCCACTCAGTTTGTGGGCACAGTCGTGAATGAACTCCTTCAGATGATTCACAAGCCGTCCGCAATGCGGCGTGATGATCCGCCAACCGGCATTCGGCAGGCTTGGGTGATGTATGACACCCACCGTTAATTTGGACCACATTCAACTGGAACCTGAAGTTATCACAAATCCACGTCATCCGCGAAGCTGGCGTCTTCCATGATGATGCGGTAGCGTTCGCTGGCGTCTTTGCCGAGGAGCTGATGGAACGTCGCATCGGCTTCTAACTGACTTTCGATGTTGACCTTCAGGAGAACTCGGGCACGTGGGTCGAGTGTGGTGTCTCGCAGTTGGGCGGCGTTCATTTCGCCCAGGCCCTTAAAGCGAAGGACCACGGCAGTACGATTGGCTGGCAAAGACGCGAGTATCTCTTCTTTCTCCACGTCATGGCGAGCGTACATGACATCCTTGCCGACTTCGATTCGATACAACGGTGGCTGAGCGATGAAGAGCTTGCCTTGCCGTATCAACTCAGGCATGTGACGAAAGAAGAATGTCAGCAACAAAGTCGAGATGTGATATCCGTCACTGTCGGCGTCCATGAGCAGAATGATCTTCGCATATCGCAACTGACCCACGTCGAAGTTTGTCCCGACCCCCGCACCAAGCGTTTCGACGATGTCGCGAATTTCATTGCTCTCCATGATCTTTGACATGGTGAGGGATTCGGTATTCAGGATCTTACCTCGCAGAGGAAGTACGGCCTGAGTTCCCGCTTTGCGTCCCATCACGGCTGTGCCACCCGCCGAATCACCTTCAACGATGAACAATTCCGATTCAGCGGGATTCTTGGACTGGCAATCAACTAGTTTCCCCGGAAGATTTGTCTTGCGGCCTCCAACAGTCTTGCGTCGCACCTCGGAAACCGCTTCACGGCTGGCCTGTCTCGCGCGGGCGGCGAGAACCATCCGGCCCAAAATCACATCGGCGAGCGACGGATTGTTGTTGAGCCAGTTTTCTAATGCTGCACGAACAACGCCATCAACGGCCGACGACGTTTCTGGATTATTCAGACGTTCTTTTGTCTGGCCCTGAAACATCGGGTCGCCAATGAACACGCTCAAGACGCACACAAGACCTTCGCGAATATCTTCTGCTGAGATCGTGACGCCGCGCGGCTTAAATCCGTGCACTTCCATGTAGTTTCGCACGGCTTTAACGATGCCCGCCTTGAGACCATTTTCGTGCGTTCCGCCAGCATGTGTACGAATCCCGTTCACATAACTGCGAATGTTTTCTTCTGTCGAATCGGTCCAGCGCAACACAACTTCGACCTTGGCATCTTTGTCGTCTTTTGATGCGAAAAACAATTGCTCGTGAGCGGGCTTTTTGCCGGCGTCGGTCGTGATTTTTTCGATATACGCCACGATGCCGTCCGGATGATGCAGCTCGTGCGTTTCCTTTTTGACTTCATCATGAAAGACGATCGTCAAGCCGCCATGAATGTAGGAAATATCCTCCAGGTGCTGACGAATGGTTTCGCCGTTGAAAAGTGTGCGGCGAAAAATATCATCGTCCGGGCGAAAGAAAATCGATGTGCCGCGGCCACGAAACGGCTTCACCTTCTGAACTGGACCATTAGGTTTGCCTCGTTTGAAACTTTGTTCCCATTCGAAGCCGTCGCGATGCACAGTCGCAATCAGTTCCGACGATAACGCGTTGACTACGGAAGAACCGACGCCGTGAAGACCGCCGCTGCGAGTGTAGTTTTTGTCGCTGAATTTACCGCCGGCGTGCAGAGTCGTCAGGATGACTTCCAGAGTCGACTTCTTCATCTTTGGATGTTTATCAACAGGAATACCGCGACCGTTGTCGTGGACGGTGCATGAACTTCCGTCTTTGTGCAACGTCACCGTGATTCGATCACATTCGCCTGCAAGGAATTCGTCGACGGAGTTGTCTACGATTTCCCATAGCAGATGATGCAATCCGCGAGAATCGACGCCGCCAATATACATGGATGGACGGCGACGAACCGGTTCGAGTCCTTCAAGAACTTCGATGTCTTCGCCAGTGTATGTTGAATTTTGCTTGGCTTGTGATGCCATTAAAGTGTTTCCTGACAATCCTTGTAGGTAATGTTTCCTGAAGCCCTGGATCATTCGTACCTGATCAACCCAGATCTCGGCTCGCGACTGTTAAGTTCCAGCTAACGTGGAATTAGAGCCTCCCACCAGGGTTGCCACAGGGGTTTGTAATTGTTTTGATCATGGTTTGTGAGCAATAGCAACCTCAGCGTTTAACACAAAACCTTTGAATCCCCATCCCGATGTTTGATTGTCATCATTGCCATACCTGTTCAAGTCTGATCCCAAGTCGATCGTTCATTCGTCGATTGACATGGATGATTTTGCTTCGGCGTGCGATGCGATGTGCTCGCTGTAAAAAACGTTCTACTGTAGCCATTTGGAAGTCTCCGCGATCAATTGTTTGATTCGTTGACATCCAATTGACAGTGATGCCTTCCAAACGCTCACACTGGTGAACAAATCAAAAATCTTCGCTGATCAATTTCGTATCCGCCATTCGACAGGCTATTGCAATTCTCGCGGAAACCGTTTCTATACGGTAATTCACATGTGGAGTTTCGCATCGATGGAATTCTCCTCAGTTCAGTTGTTGATGAGAGGTTGTAATATGTTTGATTGTCATCGTTGTCATTGTGTCTTCAGCGTCGTCCCGAGTCGCTCCACAACTCGCCGCATACTTTGGATGTTCTTATTGCGGCGGCCGATGCGATGTGTCCGTTGCTACAAGAGAACTACCGTTGCTCTTTGGCGAGAACCGCAGCCGATCTCTCGTTGAAGTCCCGAACTATTAGCCGTCACCAACGCCACCCAGTTCACTCCAGTCGATCAGCTGTATGTCGGGTTGGATAATTCCCAGAAATCCCGTTCGCGAACTGGTCTTGATTCCCCGTCCGCCTCGGGATGTCACCTGATATTTCGTCTGGCCAAAACTCAGCACGCTGTCATTGTCATTGCGAACTCGTAACGTGTCGCTCGGACGAGTGAGTTGCATCACACCCAGCAATTCGTCGCCGGCTTCCAGCTTGATGCCGCGAACACCTTTGCCTGCATTGCCGAGAACCGGGACATCCTCAATCGAAAAGTGCAGAATTCGAGCTTTCTTTGAAGCCATAAACATCGTTTCGGCGTCGCGAACCAGGTCGACATACGCCACCTGATCAGTCTTCCCGAGTCGACAGAACTTACGTCCCGATTTTGTGGACGGAGTACGAAAGGATTCAAACGGAAGGCGCATCACCTGACCACCTTTTGTGGCAATCAGCAGTGTCAGCCCAACTTCGTCACCAATTTCTTCCAGGCTCGAAACAAAACGGGTATCAGTCGTCAAAGCGCCGATGACGCTGACACCGTCTTTCATCTTGGCTCGTTTCGCCAACGGTTCTCCGTAGCCGGAAGAGACCGGCAGTTGGTCAATCGGCAAAGTGTAAGCAATACCGTCGTTACAGAAAAACACAACATTGTCGAGCGTGCTGCCAGGCACAACGGTGAGTACAGAATCGCCTTCACGAACTCGGGTTTTAGCGACACTGCTCATCTGACCAACGCGCTTGATCCAGCCGTCTTTCGTGACAACGACGTTGGTGTTCTCCTTGACGATGTAAGCCTGCGGATCATATTCAACAACTTCTTCCGCCGAACCAAGCTCGCTCCGCCGACTGTCTGCGAAATCTGCAGCAAGCTGTTCCATCTCGGTCGTAATCAGCTTCCACATCTTTGCCTTGGATTTCAGGATTGCTTCGATCGCCGCGGCTTCAGCTTTCTTCGCAGCCAGCTCTTCACGAATATCGTTAATTTCCAGTTTTGAAATCCGATACAGCTGCAATTCGAGAATTGCATCCGTTTGAATTTCGTCCAGCGGAAACTCTGCCATCAGGCGTTTGGCAGCGTCCTTCTTGCCATCACTGGCGCGGATGATCTTGAGCGCGCGATCAAGGCCATCAAAGACGATGGCAAAACCTTCCAGAATATGAATACGTTTCCGGAGCTGTGCGAGCTGGTACTCAAGTCGACGTCGCACGGTTTCGTGACGGAAGTCCAGAAAATGCTGCAGCAGGTCTTTAAGATCCAGCACGCGCGGCACCGTCAAACCGCGATCGGCTGGAACCAGGCACGTTGCATTGTAGCCAAAATTCTGCTCCAGCGATGTATGCTTAAACAGATAAGCCATCACGGCTGCGGAGTCCGCTCCGGACTTCAAATCGATGGCGATACGAAGCCCGTTCTCTTCGTTTGTTTCGTCGTTAACTCCTTCCAGCTGCGGCAATTTGCGAGCAGCGATCAATTCACCGATTTCCGCCATGAGCGGACCGGTTGTGGCTCCGTAAGGAATCGAATAGATGATGATGCGGCTTGTATCTTGCTTTTTGCCCTGCTGATCAAATCGCCATTCACCGCGGACTTTAATGGAGCCACGCCCGGTCTCATACATGTCTTTCAAAGCCGCACGATCAGTGACGATGCGGCCACCGAGTGGAAAATCCGGCCCCTTGATGTAACGCATCAACTGCGCGACTGAAGCGTCGGGGTTTTCGATCAGATGCACACAGGCTTTAATTACTTCGCCAAGATTGTGCGGCGGCATATTAGTCGCCATTCCGACAGCGATACCGGATGATCCGTTCACCAGCAGCGCCGGATAGCGAGCAGGAACGACAACCGGTTCTTCGTCAGCAGCGTCGTATGTTGGACGCATTTCAACGGTTTGGTATCGCAGTTCTGTCATCAGGTTTTCGGCAAGTCGCGACAACTTGGCTTCGGTGTATCGAGCGGCCGCAGCTCGCAGCCCCATCACTGAACCGAAGTTCCCTTGTCCAATCACCAGCGGATATCGCAACGTAAAATCCTGAGCCAGGCGAACCAAAGCTTCATAGACGGCAACGTCGCCATGAGGATGAAACGAACCCGTTGTATCACCACAGATCTTGGCGCACTTTCGCGTTTTGCCGTCTGCCGTTAGTCGCAGTCGATCGTACATGACGTACAAGATGCGACGTTGGACAGGCTTAAGGCCGTCACGAACATCGGGCAGGGCTCGCGACGTAATGACGGACAAAGCATAGTTCAAATAGCGTCGTCGCGTTTCTTCGCTGATCGGCACAAACTGCACGTTTGCGTCTGGGATCGCGTTTTCATCAAACAGAGAACTGTTTTTCCGATTCGAAGATTTCCTCTGAGCCACTCGGGCGTCCTTTGCCTTAGAGCATCCGTTGAATTCCTCGGAGAAGCGAGGTCTACGCACAATTCGGTTCGGCGTCCGACAGAACCTGAGCCAATCACAGCCAGTCCCGGAACGCGGGGAAAGGAGTGTAATCAACAACAGCCAAACGTGGCAGGGATTGATGATAGGTAAAAGGGGTAAAAAACAAGGATCGCGTCGTTTTTCCTGATTGAGAAGACTCAACCGAGCACACCTGTTCTGATGCCGATTTCATTGATTCGACCGCTACGGAATGATTCATCCGCACGACCGACACTGGCCGAACAACAAGAGTGTCAGGATTATCTTCTGCATTGAAAAACAGATGGCGATTGGGCCGGATGGTACACGAGGCGGAAGACTGACAAAAACGCAGGCGGATTCAGTGTGAATCTGATTGTTGCATCTGAAATCAGAACAAAGTGGCGTGATCAGGTCTCTTTCGACCTGCCGCCAATGCGGACCGCCAGAAAATCGGACGATCCGCGGATTCCATGGAGGGGGCTGAAATGCTACGCAAGGGGTTAGTAGCGCTGATGATGGGCGTCATTTGCGCAGGCAGCGCGGTTGCCGCCGATTCGGCAGCAAGAAAGCCGAATCCTGCACCGACAGGTCTGATTGGTTGGCTGAAAGGCAAGAAATCAGGAAGCCCAACAGCTTCACAGGTTTCAGAGCCTGGTAATCCAACTGCAGCACGATCCAATTCAAAACCAACACCGGGCGGCATCGAACGAGCGGTCGTGAAGGATGCCGAGCGACAAGCTGTGTCTGTTCGTCAGACATCGGGTAGTCCTCAGGATACCAAGGCGACTCCAGCCCAAACAACTGTTCCGCCGCAGACCGCTCTTCAACCTGTGCCGGTTGAAAATGCTCCCGTACTGCCGAACATTTCTTCGGTTGCTGGCCCTCAGTATTTCAGTGCCCCGCCTGTCGGATCATCAAATGTGATCCCCGTGCATCCGGGTGGCAACTGGCAGACATATCAGGCTCCAATGCAGATTCAAAATGTCTCACAGGGAGTTTATACCTATCCAGCAAGCTCAACGCATTCCGCCGGAACGGTATACACCGGCGGTGGCATGATGACACCACAACCACAAGGCGGATACTACCCGATGTCTTCGGGGGGTGTGTATCCTCAAACCGGTGCTGCACTTTATCCGGCACCTGTACCGGGTATCCCGTCGCAAATCGGCGGTGCTGCGATCATGAATCAGGCGTTTCATCCACACGAAATGCTGTATCCGCATGAGTACCATGCCATGTATCCGCCTTATTACTACAAGGTAAATGGTGGGTTCATGTTGACTCCGTTTGGAGTATGGTCACACGAGAACTGGAAACTACAGGGCACACAGGTGGATGTGAAATACAAATCACACATCAGCCCGTTCACTTTGTTTCACGCTCCAAATCACCACTGATCGGCAGCCCATACAAAATCATGTTTGAGTCACCTGCAAATGTGCCTCCAGCAAGATCCCCTTCATGTCTTCAATTTCAACATCTTCGGACGGCGTTCATTTGTCTGCTCGCCGACGCCACCAGGATAACTTAGTCTTTTTGACCAGGTAGAAGCCAAAATGATCTCCTATTCAAAAACCCTTCGTACTTCAGCACTGCTGTGTACGATCTTGACGGCCGGATTTGCCGTCGGGCAGGACGGCGTCGTTCGGATGTCGGATCGGTCAAACAAATCATCAGACGCCGATGGCGTCGTACAAATGGGAGGCCAGAAACCTGGCCCAAATGTAAGACAGGTGGGCTATTCTCAGCCCGGCTGCGGTGCCACTTGCGGTGCAGGACAAACCGGTTGCGGTTATTGCCCGCAACAAGTCGGCCCCATCTGCAGTACTCCCGGAGCCAGCGGCTGTGACACTGGCTGTGGCACACACCGTCGCGGAATCTGCTGCGATAACGGCGGCAGCTGTTATGTCGCAACCGACTGCAACATGATCTTTTCATCTTGCGATTCAAACGGGATGCCAGCGTGCTGGTGTCAGGACTGCAACAGTTCGCCTTGTCAGTGTCGCGATCGATATGGCCGACGCCGATGGAATGGTCGCAATGAAGCCCCAGGCTGCGATGATGGAACGACACTGTTTGCTCACTCGGTGGATTCCGGCACAGGATCAGGCTGTCGCGACCTCTATCGCGGTCACGCCATGACCTTCCACAACAAGAACGCTCGACTGGCCGATAAGCTCTTCGGCTGGATGGTTCCGTCCGGATGCTGTGGCCAGGGATGTCCGCCGATCGGCAAGTACCACATGACCTATGCAGATCAGCCTGATTATGTGAACCCGAATGACACTCAAATCTACGCAGCTCAGGGATACGGAATGCCAATCACTGTACCTTTGGCACCGAATGTAAACCACACTTACAACTACAGCTCAGGTATTCCAGCCAGCCGAGTCACCACCATCGGCAACTACAATCCACAATCATCACCGCAACGCCTGCCACATCAGACGTGGTAAGCACTGAGCGGAAAGCAACTTGTCCGGAGTCGCAGGGATTCGCAAAGATGCCTTGAACACAGGTGTTCTGGCGAAATCTACTACGACAGATATTGTTCGCTCGATGGTAGATCGATTCAGACTCCCAACCACATCGTCGAAAAGCCAGATGCTGGAGTTTAAGGCACTGGATTTCTGGAGAAGAATTTATGAAACGTTTTGCATTAGGTCTTCTGGCAATTGCATCCTGCATGACCGCAGCCAGTTACTCAGTCGCCCAGCCACAGGGCTGCGACTGTAATCAGGGGGGCTATCAGCCAGCTGGCATTTACCAGCCCACCGAATGGAATAGCTGCCAGTCCTGCAACAGCTGCCAATCAGGAAACCACCGCAGTGGCCGTCGAGGCGCGGGCAACGCTGGACAGCAATGCCAGGAACCACGTGGTTCCCGTTTTGCGTCCATGTGGACTCGACCACTTTTCGCACGAACCTCTGCAGCTCAATGCTGTGCCACGAAGGCCTTCCCAGACGCTGGCTGGGCTCCTCCTGCTCATTACCCCGTCAACTACGATGGGGGATGGTACGGTTCTTACGTGCCACAGCATGCCTATGGAACTCCAGGTGGCGGATTCATCGCCAGCTACCCAACAGTTTATCAACCAACCGATACGACTCAGCTGGGTTACTACTACAACAAAGTACCGACATGGCAGACACGCAATGACCTGTTGCCGCCCACTCCAATTCCAGCCAATTTCCATGCTCGTGTCTGTCCTCCCGGAGGACACAGCAACCATGCTCACCATGGCGTAAATTATGGCCCGTCACCATCATCCTGCCAGAGCTATAATAGCGGTTACTCCTATTCAGGTCCGCAGTACACTTCGCCAGCCGGTCACCGTGTTGTGCGGAGTGCCGGACCTCAGAAAGAGGGACTGCTGGGTGGCTTCCGGCTGACATCTATGACGGAAGTATTCGAATAACGGAAGACAATTTAGACCTTCCTCCTTGAGAGCCCGGCAAGTCTTTGGATTTGACGGGTTCTTTTCGTTGACTGTGATGAATATCCCCAAAAGCGATCGCCACATTTCCCGCCATAACAGGCAGAGGGCAGACTCGGCAACAGGGCCAGTTCCGGGCATTTAGCGGTTCTTGGTTCTTCAAGGGAAAAACCAGAATTCCCGACGGAGCCGCTCAGAGTGACGGCCGTCGACAACTGGTTGGTCACTCGAAACTATCACGAGCGACGCTCCAATAAGCGAAAGCGTGCCAGATAAGCGTTGAGCGAAAGACAATTGTTTGACTTCGCCTGGAATTCGCCAAAATACCGTGGGAAGGGACTTCTGGCGCAATCCACGACGGCAGATCACGGATGTGCAGTCGGTTGGGTGTCTTTGCCAGTAATCACCAAGCTGTGTTTTGGAATCGCGAAGATGAATGCGACGACGCACGAGGCGGTTTTGCGGGCTTCAGAATCGTAGCCGGCGTTGTCGCGGTTGGGCTGGTAATAAAACGTGCCGTCGGTGCATTGGGCCATCGTGAACCACCAGCGGTTAGAATCCATTAGCTTTCGGAAGCTGTCTGCATCGACGTTCGCCGCAAGCGCCGTGTAGCCCATGCCCATCGGCGGCGAGCCATGCGTATCCGGGAAGCTCTGCGGATGCTGCCCGATCACTTTGGCGTGCAACATGGCTCGCTCACGGTAAACCGGTTCGTCGTATGGGCTCAGGAAATTCGCAATGCCCGACGCGCCTGTGCGGCCCATATCTGCCCAACCGTCGGGAGGTCCTCCGACTTCGTCGCCGTACCAGAGGTATCCGTTCTGGCCGGTCCCCTTTTTCAGAAACTTGTAAGCCGCGTCATGCTTTTCGCGATCGATCTTAATTCCGCAGCGATGCATCAGCGAATACGCAAGGGCTCCCTGACCTGTGAGCATCGCGATCGGCCCATAGCCTTCGAAGCCGGGATTGTGTCCCCAGCCGCCGTGAGAATTCTCTGGACCCTTCGGATACGAATCAGGGTGCGACTTCTTTGCGTTCGGATTAATCTGCGACATATGCAGATACTGGGCTTTCGCAAGGTGATCATGAATCTCCTGCAGTTCCGGCAGCACCCACTTTTCCCTCGTCGCCAGGTAGTATTCGCTGACAACAATTGCGGCGCTCATGTAGGTCCAGTTCATGAGATCTGCATATCGTTTATCTCTCGCGTACGTTTCGCGAGCGTGATACCTGACGTTGAGCTCGATCGCTGACAGGTACGACTTGTCGCCACTGGCCAGTAGCGCCAGCGGAGCAAACGTGTTGTGGACGGCATCACCAAAAGATCCATCTTCCGCCTGCTGTTTGACGAGATATGGCAAGAGTTCTGCGAGCACCTTGTCCGACTTCGCACAATTGGATGGATAGCTCTCAGAATACGATCCGTACTTTTGACCAACGTCAATCACGACTTCGACGACCTTGCCATCCCGCAGCAGCGTCAGTGGAAGCTTGCCATTTCCATCACCGCTCTGGCAGGCTTCCAGCACGTTCGCAAGTTCCAGAACCGGTCCATCGGCACCGAATATTTCTTCACCGTACCCGTTGCGGTGATTCTCTTTGAACGTCACACCACCGGCTCCCGTGAGCAGATCCCCCGCGTGAATTTGACCATTGGCCGGTGACTTCGGAAGTACGTATTTTATCAGCAGAGCTTTCGGTTCATCAGCAATCAATTGAGCTCGCAGCCCCGTGATGCCCAGATTGTAAAACCAGCCAGGAACCTCCACGTCCGGCCCGGAATCTGTTCGCTGTCCCCAAGGGCTGTCGCTGTCGTAGTAATGCACCTGAGCCTGCAACGATGATGCAAGGAAAGCCAAAACGCAAGTTGCTACAGGAACCTTCAAGAAACGAAACATTCGATTTGGTCCTTTTGAACCTATCCGGAAACAAGTTGTTTGGTAAATCCTGCAGAATCGCCACGGGGGCAACGAAGACACTTGCCAAACTTGTTGAAATCCGACGCGATGAGCAAAGATGCGGCTGATTTTCATCTGAATAAGGTCCGTAGTCTTCAAAGGCGTTGTATTGTTCCTTATGCTAGCACGGTCGCCAGCCGCCCTCTTGGAGAAGAAACACACAGAAAGATGAAATCGCGCACAACAAAGCCAAATTCTGCGCGAAACAGCGAGCTGCCCGCGATCGACATTCACTTATTGCAGACTCTCTTCGACCTTTCACCAGATGTGGCCTTTTTCATCAAAGACGCTGCCGGTCGTTACCTCGCGGTCAACGAATCGCTTGTGCTTCGCCATGGACTCAAGAACAAATCCGAAGCCATCGGCAAATATCCTCGCGACATCTGTCCAGGCGAGTTTGGCAGCATTCCCTTTGAACAGGATGCGCGCGTACTGCGCACAGGTCGTCCGTTGATTGATCATCTGGAGTTGCAGTGGTTTCGTCCACACGATCCGGTATGGTGTCTCACGACCAAACTTCCGATTCGAGGTGCGAATGGCGAAGTGACAGGACTGATAGGATTTTCTCGTGACGTACGTGCGCTCGTTGAACGTCACGAAATTCCCGCCGACTTCGCCTCCGCACTGGCTGAGTTTGAGCAGGATCTTTCTCAGGACGTGAACACCGCATGGCTGGCTCAACGATCCAGACTTTCGCCCCAACGTCTGGCAAGACTCACCAAGCGCCTCTTCGGACTGACTCCAACTCAGCTCATTACGAAAACCCGCATCGCAACGGCGTCACGGCTGCTTCGTGAGACAAACAAATCTGTTGCCGACATCGCTCACGCTTCCGGCTTCTACGACCACAGCGCCTTTACTCGAGCCTTCCGATCGGCGACTGGAATCACTCCGTCTTCCTACCGCAGCCAAACAGAGTAGGGTACTCGCGTCTGGATGAAGAATGGAACTTTGCAACATCGTCGCATGGCTTTAGCATCAGTCGGAATATCAACATCCGCTTGCTGTGACCGTCATCACGATGGCATATGATCGCTACATTTCAGCTCTCGTGAGGCTCTTTCACGTCCACAGATCTGTCTGACTTTATCCGACTCGTACTAAGGTCCCGAAAATGGATTTCCTGCAACTTACTGGCAAAACGATTCTTGTGGCCGGCGTTGCGAACAGGAAAAGCGTGGCATTCCATACGGCCAAACTGCTGCAGGAGGCCGGAGCAAACATCGTACTGTCCGTCCGGACTCAGGCCCGGGCGGATTCTGTGAAGAAGCTATTCCCGGACGCAACGATCATTGTCTGCGATGTTGAACACCAGGATCAGATTGACGCGCTGCGTGACGCGGTTGCAGCAATGACGGACACATTACATGGAATTGTCCATTCCATCGCATTTGCAGATTTCTCCGAAGGCTGGTTGCCTTTCCACCAGACTCCAAGATCAGCATTTCTGCAAGCGGCTAACATCTCGTGTTTTTCCCTGATCGCCATGGCGGAGAGCTTCAAATCGATGCTTGATCCCGCCTGCGGCAGCGTTGTCACAGTTTCAATTTCGACGACGCGCATGGCCGCTGAAAACTACGGCTATATGGCACCAATTAAAGCGGCGCTGGACTCATCCGTCTGCTTCCTTGCAAAATCGTTCTCGCAGTTTTCAAAGATTCGCTTCAATGCGGTATGTCCCGGACTGTTGAAAACATCCGCCTCGGCAGGAATCCCGGGATACGTTGATAGTTATCTTTTTGCAGAAAAGGCAACTCTCCGAAAGGAGGCCGTCCAGACGGAAGAAGTCGCATCAGCAATCGCATTCCTGCTCAGCCCTCGATCTTCAGGCATCAACGCACAAGGACTAGTCATCGACGCGGGCATGGGAATTAACTATTTTGACAACGCTTTAGTCCGACAGAATCAACAGTAACCGGACGATGCCAATCAGCGCAAGCCCGCGACGCTTTCGCAGTAACTCTTTTTTTCATCGCAGCAGACGCACGACCCAACGCTGTCGCCAATATACTTTCCTTTCTTAAAACAGGTCGAATGGAAACCGTCTCCACGAGGTGCTGTGCATCCTGATATCGGCTCCTTATCCCAGCTAATCAGTCGGGATATTCCCGCTTTGCTTCCTGGTTCCACGAAGTCACATGCGCTATTTGAATTAAGGAATGGAAATGAACCGTAGAATGCTGGATTACATACTTGAAGCAGAGGATGGTTCTGTGAGCACCAACTTCGGCCTCTACTTTCCAGTGGCTTACTGGGATCTTTAATTCCTGTGGATTGTGTCCCACCTATAGGACCACATGTGGGTTGTGGTCCAGTCGATTTGCTTGGGTCGCCTTCAAGGTTGCGATCCCAGAACAACCATTCCCAAATTGGATCTGCGACGCTGTAAACCCCGCATGAAACACCTTCAATCACAATAACACCACCGACAAAGGCGATAACTGGCGAAGCTGCTGCGGTACCTGCAATTCCTGCTCCCGTTCCTCCCACTCCGACTGCGGTGCCTCCGGTTGATGTCATGACAAGTGTCGAAGTAGTAGTTGTTTTTGTAAATATTGTTGCTGTCGTTCCGACGGTTGATGTTACTCCCACGGCACCAGCGGTGCCAATGGTCGTAACCAATGTTGATCCACCAACAATGGTACCGCCAATTACAACTGTGGTGCCACCGTCAAAAAATAGGCCGAGAGGATCAACCAGTACCAGCGCGTTCGAACGCACAACCTGCGTCAAACTCATCCCATCCACATACCCGAGCGAATCTCTTCGATTCCATGTCCCCATCATTGGCAGCAGGAATCGGTTCCTGCCGTAATACATCTGCGGCGTGGTGCCGTCGAAGCGATACCCCGCATACAGAGTCTCAAAGCCCACAGCAGACGACGTCTGCACGACGCCTGCACCGGTCATGAAGACCGGTGTACCGTAAGCGGAGTACGCATAGCGTTCAGTGACGGCTCCAGCGGTATCAGTAATCGCGATGGTGTTCCAGTTGTCATCCTGCATGGCATACCGGCGTTCGTTCATGCTGCCGTTGTTGGCGGTGGAGCGGTCTCGCAAGACGAGGTCGTCGATGTAACGCAGACCCCACACAAACTGCCGTTCGGCGGTTGTGCTGGTACCAATTCGTTCTTCCGCACACTGCCAGCCGGGTGTGTAGTAGTAACGCCGAGCTTCCGTCAGCGTGCCGCTCGTGTAGGTGTCCTTCCGAATGCGATAACCACGAGCATCGTAGACGTGTTCATTGACTTTCTGTGTGCCATTGGTAATCAGCACCAGACGATTCCATGCATCGTATCTCGCCGACAGTTGCTGCGGAGTTGTCGTGGAGTTTTCCTTCATGGCTAACCACTG